>NZ_JBWKEQ010000003.1:211681-280121 GCF_056435365.1 Kitasatospora sp. NPDC043949
CGCCCCCCCCCCCCCCCCCCCCCCCCCCCCCCCCCCCCCGCCCCCCCCCCCCCCCCCTCCCCCCCCCCCCCCCCCCCCCCCCCCCCCCCCCAACCCACCCCCCCCCCCCCCCCCCCCCCCCCCCCCCCCCCCCCCTCTGCGGGGCTCTCGGGGTTGCTCCGGGCTACCCCGTACTGCTCGGTGCTACTCCGCGCGGAGCATCGCGTCGACCACCCGGGCGGAGGCCTTGCCGTCGTCCAGGTCGCAGTACGCCGTGCGGAACGCGGCGGCCTTGTCGGCGTACTCGGCCGCGACCTCGCCGACCCGGCCGAGCGCGTCGACCAGTTCCTCGGAGGTGGCCAGCAGCGGGCCGGGCGCCTCAGCCTCGAAGTTCAGGCTGAAGCCGCGCAGGTTGTCGCGGTAGTGCTCCAGGTCGTAGGTGAAGAACAGGATCGGCTTGCCGGTCGCGGCGAAGTCGAACACGCTGGCGGAGTAGTCGGTGATCAGCACGTCGGCGATCAGCAGCAGCTCCGCCATGTCGGGGTAGCTGCCGACGTCCCAGATGTAGCCGTTGCCGGCGCCCGGGATCTGACCGCACATCATGCTGTGCCGGCGCACCAGCAGTACCTGGTCGTCGCCGAGCGCGGCCTTGGCCGCCGCCAGGTCGAGCCGCAGGTCCAGCTGGTACCCGCCGTTCGGCCGGCGCCGGTCCTCGCGCCAGGTCGGCGCGTAGAGCACGACCTTCTTGCCCTCGGGCAGGCCGAGCCTTTCGCGCACCTGTTCGGCGGTCTTCTCCCGGTCGGCCGCGAAGAGCAGGTCATTCTTGGGCGAACCGCTTTCGAGAATCTCGCCCTTGTAATCGAACGCGCGTCGCAGGATCGGGGCCGACCAGCTGTTGCCGGCCGCCAGCAGACTCCAGCTCGGCACCTCCCGGGCGAGGCCCTTCAGGTAGTTCGCATCCGTGAACCAGACCTTCTCGAAATCGAGGCCGATCTGCTTCAGCGGGCTGCCGTGCCAGGTCTGCAGGACCACCTGTCCGGGGCGGCGGACGAAGAAGTCGGGCAGGTGGGTGCTGGTGACGATGTACTTGGCGGTCGCCAGCGCCTCGAACCACTCCGGGCTCCACAGCCGGATCGCGCTCGCCGACTGCGGCAGATCGGCCTGGAGGTCGTCACTGCCCCACAGGTGCTCCAGCGGCAGGCCGCGGCGGACCAGCTCCTCGTGGACCGCCCGCGGCGAGTCGGCGTACAGGCCGCCGAGGCCGACGTTGTACAGCACGGTGTCGCGCACCGGGTGCCGGCGGGCGTTCGGGTAGTCGACGAACCGCAGCTGGCGCAGCCGGTAGCCGCTGCGCTCCTCCGGCAGCAGCGCCGAGTGCGACTCCAGGGAGAGGCCGTCGTGGTGGCGGCGCTCCAGCACGATGCGCTTGCCCCGGGACTCCACCTCCAGCGGCATCGCGCCGAAGCAGTCCGGCGAGATCAGCGCGTACGAGCTCGGAAGCTCCTCGGCCGGGGCACCGACCGGGCGGAAGAAGACGTTCCAGGTGCCCTGGGCGAGCGGCACCCGGCCGGCGAAGGAAGCCGTCGGCACGGCGGGCAGCGCGGTCCGGAACCGTCCGTCCGCGATCTCCACCGGGTAGACGTGCTCCTCCTCGCGCCAGTCGTGGCGGACCACCAGCTCCCAGCGGTGCGCGCCGGACAGCGGGAACGAACCGCTGAGCAGGAAGCCGTCCGCGCCGCGGGTGGAGACCTCGTCCACCACCGGCTGGAGCAGCTGGTCGGAGAACTGCAGGTACCCGCTGGGGGAGGGCTTGGAGTAGAGCGCCCGGCGCTGGTCGGCCGGGGCGTCCGGGTTGAGCGGCAGGTGCAGCTGCGCCGGGGCGTTGCGGTCGTCCCAGGTCACCGGGACGGTGCTGCCGTCGGCCAGCAGCAGCGCGGTGTCCCAGCGGTCACGGCCTCGCTCGGCGGCCACCGGGTCCAGCTCGGCCCAGGCCTCGCGGACGGCGGTCAGCTCGGCCGCCGGGAAGGACACGCTGAACGGCTGCAGGCTGCCGACCGGCGCGCCCAGCTCCAGCGGGAAGGCCAGCTCGCGGTCGGACTCGACGTGGGTGAGCCGCAGCCGGGCCCCGGCGAAGCTGGAGCCGGAGCGGGCCGCGCCCGACACCTCGACCCGGCCGCCGTGCGAAGCCAGGCCGGTCACCCGGGCCTTGACCGTCTCCACCCGCAGGTAGACGGAGCCGTCCCGGACCCACGGCACGATCCGCACGTCCGGCTCGACCCAGTGCGCCGGGATGTAGTGCGCGGTGTCGCTCCAGCCGGCCCAGACCCGGCCCTTGTAGACGCCGCCCTTGCCCGCGCCGGCCACCAGGACGCGCCAGTTGCCGTCCTTCCACTGGCCGCGGTGCTTGAGCTTCTTCGGGTCGACGCCGACGGTGAAGCCGGCCCAGTCGCAGCTGTACAGGTCGTGGTGGCAGCTGGCGGTGGCCTCGGGGCTGTACTGGGTCTTCATCGGCACCGCGATCACCCGGCGGCCCTTGGCCTCGCGCAGCACCAGGGTGCGGACCATGTCGTGCTTGCCGGCCGCGCCCAGCTGCTCCGGGTACGCGTGCCCGGTCAGCTGCAGCCGCCCGCCGACCCAGGCCGTCTCGTACAGCCGGCTGCGCATGACCAGTGAGTTGTCCAGCTTGAGCACGCCGGACGGCACGCTCTTGCGCCCGCCGCGCAGGAACGGGTAGTCGGCGTACGGGCGCAGCAGACCGCGGGCCTGGACGCCGCCGTTGCTCTCGCCCTCGTACTTGATCTGCTCGACGAACTCGTCGATCCGGCCCTGGAGGGTCAGGTGGTACTTGAGCCGCAGCGGCGCCCGCAGCTTGCGGACCTGCTCGGGGCCGATCGCCCGCAGCAGCCGGCTGACGTTCTTGACGTAGGCGTCCCGGTACTCCTTGTCGCCGTCCACGACGGACCAGAAGAACATCGGGATCTCCTCGACGAGGGTGTTCTCGTCGTAGGAGCGCAGGTACTGGGCGAAGCGCGGATCGGTCTGCTTGCGCAGCCAGCCGCGGACCAGCTCGACCGAGGTGACGCGGTCGATCAGGCCCTTGGGGTTGGTGCGCATCTGGGTGATCGACATCTCGCCGACCTCGCGCTCGCGCCAGTGGTAGATCGGCTCGCAGAGCACGTCCACGCTCTTGGCGAGGTAGTGGTGCGGCACGCTGACCGGCGCGTCCTCGTACAGGATGCCCTCGGGGTAGAGGATGCCGGCCGCGTCGAAGAAGGAGCGGCGGTACACCTTGTTCCACGCGGTGCGGTCGGTGACCAGCGCCGGGATCTCGGTGATGTGCGTCTTGAGCTTGGTCTCCCTGAACGGCTTCGAGTGCCCGCCGGACTGGTAGTAGCCCACCGCGCGGAACCGCAGCACGTTGCCGGTGGCGAAGTCCGAGCCGGTCTCGTCCAGGGTGTTGATCATCAGCTCGTACGCGCTCGGCGGCATCGAGTCGTCACTGTCGACGAAGCACAGGAACTCGGCGTCCGGGTCGATGTGCCGGATGCCGGTGTTGCGGGCCGCGCCGAGGCCCTTGTTCACCTGGCGGACCAGCCGGAACCGCGAGTCCTTGGCCGCGTACGCCTCGGCGAGGGCCGCGCTGTCGTCCTTCGAACCGTCGTCGACCATGACGCACTCGAAGTCCGTGAAGGTCTGGGCGGCGATCGAGTCGAGGCATTCGACCAGGTAACGCTCGACGTTGTAGATCGGAACGACGATGGAGAGGCGGGGAGCCATCGGCTACGCAGGCCTTTCTCGGGAAGGAGCGTGGCAGCCCGGTGAGGGCCTGACCGCACTTTGGATCGGTGCGTACGTGCGCACCGATCCTACCTCCGGGCCATGGGGCCCTTCGGGGCCACTACGCTGGGCCCGTGCCCCGCTTCAGCGTGATCGTCCCCGTGTACCAGGTTGAGGACTACCTCGCCGAGTGTCTCGACTCGGTGCTCGGCCAGGGCGGCCCCGACCTCGAACTGATCGCGGTGGACGACCGCTCCCCGGACGGCTGCGGCCCGATGCTCGACGAGGCCGCCGCCGCCGACCCGCGGATCCGGGTGCTGCACCTGCCCGAGAACGTCGGCCTCGGCCGGGCCCGCAACGCCGGCCTGGAGGTCGCCACCGGGGACTACGTGATCTTCCTCGACAGCGACGACACGCTCACCCCCCAACTGCTCAAGAGCGTCGACGACCGGCTCGCCGCCACCGGCGACCCGGACGTCCTGGTCTACGACTACGCCCGCACCTACGCCGACGGCCGGATCACCCGGGCCGCCTCCGCCCACGTGTTCGGCGCCGCCTCCCCGGACGTCTTCGACCTCGCCGCCCGTCCCGACCTGCTCGACCTGCTCCAGGTGGTCTGGAACAAGGCCTACCGCCGCGACTTCGTCACCGCCCAGCAGCTGGTCTTCCCGGCCGGCTACTACGAGGACACCCCCTGGACGTACCCGGTGCTGCTCGCCGCGGCCCGGATCACCCTGCTCGACGAGGTCGGCGTGCACTACCGCCAGCGCCAGGAGGGCGGCAACATCCTGGCCACTGCCAGCCGCAAGCACTTCGACGTCTTCGCCCAGTACGACCTGGTCTTCGCCTTCCTGGACCACCGCCCCGACCTCGACCACTGGCGCCCGGTCGTCTACGGCCGGATGCTGCACCACCTGAACACCGTCGTCTCCAAGCCCGGCCGGATCCCGCCCGGCGACCGCCGCGAGTACTTCCGCCGCGCCGCCGCCCACTGCGCCCGGCTCCGGCCGGCCGGCTACCGCCCGCCGCCCGGCGTGGACGGCGTGCGCACCGAACTGCTCAGCCACGGCCGCTACGGCGCCTACCAGGCCGTCCGCGCCCTCGCCCGGGCCCGCCGCCTGGTGAAACGCTAGAATCTGCGCCGAGCCTGACGGCCATTCGGAGGACGGGCCGGTATAACCGGTCGGGTGGACTTCCTGACCCGCCTCCCGGTCATCGGCCCGCTCGTCACGTGGGTGCTGCGCAGCCGCCCGTACCGGGTGTACGAGCACTTCTCCGCGGCCCGGGGCAACCGGCTGGCCGGTGCGGTCACCTTCTTCGGCTTCCTCGCCCTGTTCCCGCTGCTCACGGTGGGCCTGGCGATCGCCGTCTCGACGCTCAGCAGCAGCCAGGTCGCGGACCTGCAGAAGCACATCTCCGACCAGCTGCCGGGCATCTCGGAGGCGCTCAACCTGCCGTCCCTGGTGGCCAACGCGGGCGCCGTCGGACTGGTCAGCGGGGCGCTGCTGCTGGTCTCCGGCCTCGGCTGGGTGGACACCATGCGCACCTCGATCCGGGACGTCTGGCAGCTGCCCGACGACGACACCAACGTGGTGCTGCGCAAGGGCTGGGACTGCGCGGTGCTGGGCGGCCTCGGCGTGGTGTCGCTGATCTCGGTGGGCGTCTCCACCGCCGGGACGACGCTGGCCGGGCGGATCGCCGACTGGACCGGCCTGCCCAGCGGCTACCTGCTGACCGGGGTCGGCGTGCTCGTCGCCATAGCGTGCGACACGCTGCTCTTCGCCTACCTGCTGGCGCCGTTCCCCGGGATCGGCGGCCAGCGCCGGCGCGACGTGCTGCAGGGCGCGCTGATCGGCGCGGTCGGCTTCGAGCTGCTGAAGGTCCTGCTCGCCTCCTACCTCGGCTCCGTCGCCGGGAAGAGCCTGTACGGGGCCTTCGGCGTGCCGGTGGCGCTGCTGCTGTGGATCAACTTCGTCTCACGGCTGCTGATGTACTGCGTGGCCTGGACGGCGATGGCCGATCCGGTGGCCGCCCGGGAGCGCACCCGGGAGCACGCCCGGGCGCTGCTGGCGGCGGCCGACGAGGCGGAGGCGGCCGCGGACACGACGGCGGCCCGGCCCCGGGAGGAACCCTGAGGCCGGGCCGTCCGTCCGGCCGTCACCAGCCGGAGGCCCCGCGGCGGCCGCGCCGCAGGACCAGCACCCCGTAGCCGGCCGCGGCCGTCACCAGCACGACGGCCAGCCAGCCGCCGAGGCCGAGCCCGTCGTCCTCGGCGGCGGCCGGGGCGGCAGTGGGGGCGGTGCCGGGCCGGGTGGCGGGGGTGGAGTGCGGCGGGGGCGCGCCGGCGGTGCCGCCGGCCTGGCCGGAGGGCTCGCCGTCCGGCGGGAGCTCGTCGACCAGCTTGCCGACCGGCTGCACCTTGCCGGCCGCCGCGAAGCCCCAGTCCAGCAGGGCCGCGGTCTCGTCGTAGACCTTCTGGTAGCTGTCCGGGTGCATCACGGTCACCAGCAGGGTGCGGCCGTTGCGTTCGGCGGCGCCGACGAAGGTCGAGCCGGCGTTGGTGGTGAAACCGTTCTTCACCCCGATCAGGCCGGGGTACTTGCCCAGCAGGCGGTCCGTGTTGGCGATCCCGAAACTGCCGCGCTGGCCGGTGTTCTTGTCCACCGCGCCCGGGAACATCGCCTGCCGGGTGGCGCAGTACATCCGGAAGTCGGGGTTGCGCAGGCCGGCCCGGGCGAACAGCGACAGGTCGTAGGCCGAGGAGAGCTGCCCGTCCATGTCGTAGCCGTCCGGGGAGATCACCCGGGTGTCCCGGGCCTGGAGGGCGTCGGCGCGGGACTGCATCTCGGTGACGGTCTGCTCCACGCCGCCGTTCATGTGCGCCAGGACGTGCACGGCGTCGTTGCCCGAGCTCAGGAACACCCCGCGCCACAGGTCCTCGACCCGGTAGTCCAGGTTCTCCTTGATGCCGACCAGGCTGCTGCCCTCACCGATCCCGAGGATCTCCTCGTCGGCGACCTTGTGCACCGTGTTGCGGTCGAACTTGGGCAGCACGGTGTCGGCGAAGAGGATCTTCAGGGTGCTGGCCGGGGCGAGCCGCAGATGCGGGTTGCTGGCCGCCAGCACGTCGCCCGACGTGGCGTCGGAGACTATCCAGGACTGGCCGGTGAGGTCCCTCGGCAGGGCCGGGGCTCCGGCCAGCGGCGAGACCTGGACCCCGGAGCGCCCGAGCCGCTCGCCGCCGACCGCGGAAGCGGCCGGGGGCGGCTCCTGCGGGGCAGCGACCGCCCCCGGGGCGGCGAGCAGGGCCGGGAGGACCGCGGCGGTCGTGACGAACAGATGCGCGAATTTCTGACGACGTGTGGACACGCGCAGACCGTACCCACTCCGGGGCATCCGCTGTGCGCCACACCGGGCCGGTCCTCCGTACGAGGGGCCCGCCCTACGCCGATCGGCGGTCCGCGCATACTGGGGGACGCACCCCGCCCCCACACCCCCGACGAGGACCCCCATGAAGCTCAGCCGCCGCACCTCCTGGTTCCTGACCGCCTTCGGCGTCTGGTCGATCATCATCTGGACCACCTTCGTCAAGAACCTCTGGAAGGACTCCGGCGGCCAGGCCTTCACCAACGGCGACCACTCCCAGCCCACCGCCTTCTTCTGGATCCACCTCCTCCTCGCCGTCACCTCCTTCCTCCTCGGCATCGCCGTCGGCGCCATCGGCCTGCGCGGCCTCCGCGCCACCCGCCGCACCCCGGCCACCGACTGAATCTCCGTTGCCGCTGTCGGTCCCCACTGGAAAGATCCTCACCGCTCGTACACGTAACGAGATCTCTCGATCAAAGGGGTGGGGTACTTCCATGACACTTCGGCATGCCCGCAGACTCGGCGGGGTCACCGCAGCGGCGCTCGCGGCCGGTCTGCTGGTTGCACCGGGGGCGGCTGCGGTACCGGGAACGGCAGTCACTGACCCGAAGGCACTGCCCGCACCGGGCTTCGCCGCCACGGGCCTGCACACCGACGCCTGTGACGACACCACCGCCCCCGGCTGGCTGGGGGTCGCGAACCCTGCGCTGACCGTCACCGCCACCTCCGCACAGGTGCGCTTCGCGGTTTGGGACGACTCGACCCCGGGCCACGACCAGATCGTCGACACCACCACCGACACCAGCGCCGGCACGGCCAAGCTCCCCACCAGCGGCCTGGCGGACGGCCACAGCTACTCGTGGAAGGCCTGGTCCGCGGACTCCTCGGGTACCGGAGAGCCGACCGCGACCTGCCACTTCCGGGTCGACCTCACCCGTCCGGGCCTGTCCGTCTCCTCCACCGACTTCCCGGAGAGCGGCTCGGGCACCGCGCCCGGCAAGTACGCGGGCGAGAACGGCATCTTCACCCTCAAGGGCACCGACGCCGCGCCGGCCGGCGGCGCGGCCTCCGGGGTGGCCTGCTACCAGTACGTGCTGAACGGCACCCTGGGCGTCGGCTGGGACTGCGCCTCCGCGCACACCGTGAAGGCGGGCGCCGACGGCAGTGCCGCGCTCACCCTCAAGCCCAAGGACTGGGGCACCAACGTCCTCACCGTCCAGGCGATGGACAACGCCGGAAACGTCGGCCAGCCGACCACCTACACCTTCTACGCTCCTTGGGACTCGCGCCCCAAGCCGGCCGCCCCGGGTGACGTCAACGGCGACGGTGTGCCCGACATCCTGCTCCCGGACGCCCAGGGCAACCTGCAGATCATCAGCGCCGGTGCGACGGACGCCACTCCGAGCTCCACCATCCCGGGCGCGCTCGCTCCGCTGCGGGCCGGCTGGCAGGACGACCTGGTGCTGCACCGGGGCTGGGCCAACACCCACGGCCCCGGTGATGACCTGCTGGTGCGTCCCAAGGGCAACCCGCAGTTCCTGTACGTCTACGCCAACGGGCACCAGGGCGACTTCAGCGGCCAGAACCCCACCCTGGCGGGGAAGCCGTCCCAGTGCATCGACTCGGCCGGGGAGTCGATCACCTGCCCCGGCGACTACGCCGCGGACTGGTCGGGCGCCGACCAGCTCGTCCCGGTCGGCGGTCGCTTCGGTGCCGCCCGGCCGTCCCTGCCGGTTCTCGTCTCGGTCGAGCACGGCAAGCTCTACGCCTATGTCGACAGCTCCCGCAGCTACGTCGCCGCCCAGCCCATCGCCACCACCGGCGACTGGAGCGGCTACGACCTGATCGCCCCCGGCGCGGACGCAGCCGGCAACCTCATCCTGTGGGCGCGCGACCGGGCCACCGGCGACCTGCATGCCTACCCGGTCTCGAAGAAGTCGAACGGACTGCTCGACTTCTCCGCGCTCGCGGACCCGAAGGCGAACGTGGTCGCCACCGGCTTCACCACCGCCGCCTATCCGACCCTCGGCAGCTCGGGCGACGGTGACGGGGACGGCACGCCGGACCTGTGGGCTGTGACCGCCGACCGGCACCTGGTGACCTTCAGCGGCTGGTCCGCCCCGAAGGACCTCGGCGCGCTGCGCTGAGCCCACGGCGAAGGCCCCCGTCCGATCATCCGATCGGACGGGGGCCTTCGCCGTGTCAGGTGGGGATCAGAAGCGGCGGGTGACCAGCGCCCGCTTCACTTCCTGGATCGCCTTGGTGACCTCGATGCCGCGCGGGCAGGCCTCGGAGCAGTTGAAGGTGGTGCGGCAGCGCCACACGCCCTCACGGTCGTTGAGGATCTCCAGGCGCTGCTCGGCGCCCTCGTCGCGCGAGTCGAAGATGAAGCGGTGCGCGTTCACGATCGCGGCCGGGCCGAAGTACTGGCCGTCGTTCCAGAACACCGGGCAGGACGACGTGCACGCGGCGCACAGGATGCACTTGGTGGTGTCGTCGAAGCGCTCGCGCTCCTCGGCGGACTGCAGGCGCTCGCGGGTCGGGTCGTTCCCCTCGGTGATGAGGAACGGCATGACGTCCTTGTACGCCTGGAAGAACGGGTCCATGTCCACGACCAGGTCCTTGAGGACCGTGAGGCCCTTGATGGCCTCGATCGTGATCGGCTTCTCCGGGTTGACGTCCTTGATCAGGGTCTTGCACGCCAGCCGGTTGCGGCCGTTGATCCGCATGGCGTCGGAGCCGCAGATGCCGTGCGCGCAGGAACGGCGGTAGGTGAGGGTGCCGTCCTGCTCCCACTTGATCTTGTTGAGCGCGTCCAGAACGCGCTCCTTCGGGTCCAGCGTCAGCTGGTAGTCGACCCACACCGGGTCCGGGTGCTCCTCCGGGTTGAACCGGCGGATCCGGAAGGTGACGGTGATCAGCTCGACGCCGCCCGCCTCGACCGCGTCCAGAGCGGCCGAGTGCTTCTCCACGGTAGGAGTGCTCATCAGTACTTACGCTCCATCGGCTGGTAGCGGGTCGTGACGACCGGCTTGTAGTCGAGGCGGATGGAGGTGCTGCCGTCGGCGGCCACCTCCTGGTACGCCATGGTGTGCTGCATGAACTTCACGTCGTCACGGGTCGGGAAGTCCTCGCGGTAGTGGCCGCCGCGCGACTCCTCGCGGGCCAGCGCGGAGACGGCCAGCACCTCGGCCAGGTCGAGCAGGTTGCCCAGCTCGACGGCCTCCAGGAGGTCCGTGTTGTACCGGAAGCCCTTGTCCTGGATCGAGACGTTCTTGTAGCGCTCCTTCAGCGCGGCGATGTCCTCGACCGCCTGCTTCAGGGTGGCGCCGGTGCGGTACACCATCGCGTTGGCGTCCATGGTCTCCTGCAGCTCCTTGCGGATCTGCGCCACGGACTCGGTGCCGGCGGCCTCGCGCAGGCCGTCGACCAGGGCCTGGACCTTCTCGGCCGGGTTCTCGGGCAGCTCGACGAACTCGTGCACGTTGGCGTAGTCGGCGGCGGCGATGCCCGCGCGACGGCCGAACACGTTGATGTCCAGCAGCGAGTTGGTGCCCAGGCGGTTGGCGCCGTGCACGGACACGCAGGCGACCTCGCCGGCCGCGTACAGGCCCGGGACGACGTCGGTGTTGTTGCGCAGCACCTCACCCTCGACGTTGGTCGGGATGCCGCCCATGGCGTAGTGCGCGGTGGGCTGGATCGGGATCGGGTCCGTGTAGGGCTCGATGCCGAGGTAGGTGCGGGCGAACTCGGTGATGTCCGGGAGCTTGGCGTCCAGCTGCTCCGGCGGCAGGTGGGTCAGGTCCAGGTAGACGTGGTCGCCGTCCGGACCGCAGCCGCGGCCTTCGCGGATCTCGGTGTAGATCGCGCGGGAGCAGACGTCACGGGACGCGAGGTCCTTCATGACGGGGGCGTAGCGCTCCATGAAGCGCTCGCCGTCCTTGTTGCGCAGGATGCCGCCCTCGCCGCGGGCGCCCTCGGTGAGCAGGATGCCCATGCGCCAGATGCCCGTCGGGTGGAACTGGAAGAACTCCATGTCCTCCAGCGGCAGGCCGCGGCGGTACACCAGGGCCTGGCCGTCACCGGTGAGGGTGTGGGCGTTGGAGGAGACCTTGAAGAACTTGCCGGTGCCGCCGGAGGCGAACACGACGGACTTGGCCTGGAAGACGTGGATCTCGCCGGTGGCCAGCTCGTAGGCGACGACGCCGGCCGTCTTGCCCTCGTTGATCAGCAGGTCGAGGACGTAGAACTCGTTGAAGAACTCGACGCCGTGCTTGACGCAGTTCTGGAACAGCGTCTGGAGGATCATGTGACCGGTGCGGTCGGCCGCGTAGCAGGAGCGGCGGACGGGGGCCTCACCGTGGTTGCGGGAGTGCCCGCCGAAGCGGCGCTGGTCGATCCGGCCCTGCTCGGTGCGGGAGAAGGGCAGGCCCATCTTCTCCAGGTCGAGGACGGCGTCGATGGCCTCCTTGCACATGATCTCGGCGGCGTCCTGGTCGACCAGGTAGTCACCACCCTTGACCGTGTCGAAGGTGTGCCACTCCCAGTTGTCCTCCTCGACGTTGGCGAGGGCGGCGCACATGCCGCCCTGGGCCGCGCCGGTGTGGGACCGGGTGGGGTAGAGCTTGGTCAGGACGGCGGTGCGGGTGCGCTGCGTCGACTCGATGGCCGCGCGCATGCCGGCGCCGCCGGCGCCGACGATGACGGTGTCGTACTGGTGAATCTGCATGGGGGTTCTAACTCGCCTCTGGCCTCTGCCGATTGCCGATTAGATGCTTTGTCGTCAGATGTTGGGGTCGAAGGTGAAGATCACCAGGGTGCCGAGCAGCACGGTGAAGACCGTGGCGGTACCCATGAGCCCCTTCAGCCAGAGCCGGGTCGAGTCCTTCTCGGCGTAGTCGTTGATGACCTGCCGCATGCCGTTGGCGCCGTGGAGCATGGCGAGCCAGAGCATCGTGAGGTCCCAGACCTGCCAGAACGGCGAGGCCCAGCGGCCGGCCACGAAGGCGAAGCCGATCTTGGAGACGCCGCCGTCGAGCACCAGCATGATCAGCAGGTGGCCGAGGATCAGGACCACGAGGACGATGCCGGACAGGCGCATGAAGAGCCAGGCCAGCATCTCGAAGTTGGTGCGGGTGCGGCGCGGGGTCTTCGGGGTCCGCTTGCGCGGCGGCTCGATGACGAACGCGTCGGCCGGGTTGCCGGTGCCGAGGCCCTTGCCGGTGTGCGCCTGCGCGGAGGGGACGACCAGCGCGTCGGAGTATTCCGTGGACATGTGTCAGCTCACTTCCCGAACCAGGAGATCAGCGTGTGCTGCAGGATCCCGTAGAAGGAACCGGCCATCAGCACGACCCAGACCGCCACGACGGTCCAGAGCATCTGCTTCTGGTACTTCGGGCCCTTGGACCAGAAGTCCACGGCGACGACCCGCAGGCCGTTGAGGGCGTGGAACAGGATGGCGGCCACCAGGCCGTACTCCATCAGGTTCACGAGAGGAGTCTTGTACGTCTGAATGACGGTGTCGTACGCCTCGGGCGACACTCGCACCAGAGCGGTGTCCAGGACATGGGCGAACAGGAAGAAAAAGATGAGGACGCCGGTGACTCGATGAGCCACCCAGCTCCACATGCCTTCCCGGCCGCGGTACAGCGTTCCAGCCGGCACGGAAAAACCCTCCGGAAGCGATTGGGGGCTCGGCCGGCTTCGGTGTCGGTCAGCCCGGCCAGGTACGGTCCACCGGCCGCCAGCATCCTATCGACGCCGCGTCGCGAACCGCCTCCGGGGGTCTCAGGTGTGATCAATCAGGCACGACTGGCCTAGCCGGACGGGAACCGGCGGCGCTTTGGTCGCTCTGGGTGACTGCTCGGCTGCGTTACGGTGGCGGCCCGCTCCGCCGCCGACACCCTGCCGAGGCCCCCGTGCCGCTTCGCCCCGTCCGACCGCCCGCCGCCGCCCTCGCGGCCCTGCTGATGCTCGCCACGGGCTGCACCGCGGTCGGCGGCTCCTCCGCGGACCGGGCCGGGCCCGGCCGCGAGCTGTCCGCGGCCGAGCTGCGGGCGGCCGCGGTGGCCGACTCCGACCTCGGGGCGGGCTACACGGTGACGGTGATGACGCCCGGCCACGGCGACACCGGGGCGGGCGCGGGGCGGGAGGTCGCGGACGTCCCGGCCTGCCAGCCGCTGCTGGACGCGGTGACCCCGGCCACCCCGGCCGCCTCTGCCTCGCCAGCCGCCCAGGCCCCGGGCTACCCGTACGCGGAGACGGACCTGAGCGTGGCCCGGGCCGCCGACCCCAGGGGCGGCGTGTACGGCGGGCTGCTCGGCTACCGGACGGGGCGGGCGGCCGTGCTCCAGGCGGAGCTGGAGAAGCTGTTCGGCCCGTGTGCCGCGTTCACCTCGATGGCCCCGGCGCCGCCGGCCGAGAAGCCGGGGAAGAAGGCGCCGATCCGGACCAGGCACCGGCTGAACCGTGAGGACACGCCCACCCCCGGGGGAGCGGACGCCGCGCTCGGATTCACCCTGACGAATGAATCGGGGAGCGCGGTGCTCTCGCAGCGTGCGGTGCTGGCCCGGATCGGGCCGGCGCTCGCGGTGTTCACCACCTTCGGGGTCGCCGCCGAGCCGGCCACCGCGCCGGACGAGGTGATCGTCCGGCAGCAGGTGGCCAAGCTGCGGGCCGCGCAGGCGAAGAAGAAGTAGCGGGCGGAGAGGGAGTGGGCGGGATGGGGGAGGAGTCGGCGGCTCAGCGCGCCCCGGCCTCCGAATGGGTGGCGACCAGGTGCTCCAGCCGGGTGAGGGAGATCCGGCGGAGCTCGTCCGCCGAGATCAGCCGCTCCTCGTCGGGGTCGTTGGCCAGCCGGGTGCGGATCGAGGAGAGCACGGTGTCGAGCATCTCCTCCGGGGCCACGCCCTCCAGGCAGACCACGAAGACGTGGCCGAACCTGGCCTCGTACGCGGCGTGGGCGGCCCGCAGCGCGGTGTGCGCGGCCTGGCTGCCCGGTGCCCGCATGCCGAGCAGCGGTTGCGGCATCCAGCTCTCGTCGGCGAGCGCCTCGGCCAGGTCGGCCGGGCGGAGGTCGTAGGAGGCCTCGCTGGCGGCGGCCAGCAGGGACTCTATGTCGGGGTAGGGCCGGTGCGCGGTGAGCCGCAGGGCCCAGCGGTGGCTGCCGCAGCAGGCCAGGAGGGCCTCCTCGGCGGCGCCGGCATCGGCTTCGTTGAAGCGGTGCAGCCCGAGGAGGGTCGGCTCGGAGCTTGGATCGAGCCGCTGTGGTGGGACGTCGCTGGCCAGCGGGTCCTCCTCGTGAGGGCGGGAAGGTGCCGGTGAAGTGGGGTGGGGTGAAGCAGCTGAAGTATGGGGGCTGCGGGCGGCGTCGCGGCGCCGGTCGGGCAGCTCCTCAAAGGTAGTTGAGCGGTCATCAGTTGGGGAGGGCGCGCGCGGAATTCATCCGGACGAGCTATCAAGTTGTGACGTTGACATCTTTGTGTCAGCGCCCTCCCCACATTCATCCGTTAATCCGGCATCTGTTGACCCGGCACCCCCGCCTCAGGAGGGTGGCTCTGGCGAGGCTCGCCAGAGGCGTACGGGGTGGCCGGGTCGCCGGTGGATCCGACCGCCGTCAGCCGCGGTGGACCTTGTGGTTGGCGGCCTGGGCGCGGGGGCGGACGACCAGGAGGTCGATGTTGACGTGCGGGGGGCGGGTGACCGCCCAGGCCACGGTGTCGGCGATGTCCTCCGAGGTCAGCGGCTCGGCCACGCCGGCGTACACGGCCGCGGCCTTCTCCTCGTCGCCGCGGAAGCGGGTGACCGCGAAGCCCTCGGACTTCACCATGCCGGGGGCGATCTCGATCACCCGGATCGGCTCCCCGCACAGCTCCAGGCGCAGCGTCGCCGCGATGGTGTGCGCGGCGTGCTTGGCCGCGACGTACCCGCCGCCGCCCTCGTACGCGGCCAGCGCGGCGGTCGAGGAGAGCACCAGCACGGTGCCGTCGCCGGTGGCCCGCAGGGCCGGCAGCAGCGCCTGCGTCACGTGCAGCACGCCGAGCACGTTCACCTCGTACATGGCCCGCCAGTCGGCCGGGTCGCCGTGCTCGACCGTCTCGGCGCCGATCGCCCCGCCGGCGTTGTTCACCAGCACGTCGACCCGGCCCACCTCGGCCGCGAAGGCGTCCACGGCGGCCCGGTCGGTGACGTCGAGCGTGACCGCCCTGGCCGAACCGCCCCCGTCGCCGATCTCCTTGGCCAGCGCCTCGATCCGCTCGGTCCGCCGGGCGGTCAGCACCACGTCGAAGCCCTCGGCCGCCAGCCGGCGGGCGGTCGCCGCGCCGATTCCGCTGCTGGCACCGGTGACCACGGCCACCTTCTGCTCGGTCATTGCCACTCCCTGGGGCTCATCCGGTCGTTCACCCGATCATCTCAACCGCGTCCGCGCCCGCGCCGACCGGTCCCGCTCCGGGTCCTGTCCTACATTGCGAGGACCGACCGATGCCCCCGCCGATCCCGTGGAGGGACCTCATGGCAGCCGAGCCGCGCCGCGCCGAGTCAGGCTTCCCGATCGAGCCGCTGTACGGCCCGGAGGCGCTGGCCGACTGGGATCCGGCGAGCAGACTCGGCCGGCCGGGGGAGTACCCGTACACCCGGGGCGTCTACCCGACGATGTACGCCGGGCGGCCGTGGACGATGCGCCAGTACGCGGGCTTCGGCACCGCCGCCGAGTCCAACGCCCGCTACCGGCAGCTGATCGCGGGCGGCGGCACCGGCCTGTCGGTGGCCTTCGACCTGCCCACCCAGATGGGCTACGACTCGGACGCGCCGCTCGCCGCCGGGGAGGTGGGCAAGGTGGGCGTGGCCGTTGACAGCGTCGAGGACCTGGCCGTCCTGTTCGACGGCATCCCGCTGGGCGGGGTGTCCACCTCCATGACCATCAACGCGCCCGCCGCCCTGCTCCTGCTGCTCTACCAACTGGTCGGCGAGGCCCAGGGGGTGGCGCCGGCCCGGCTGACCGGCACGGTCCAGAACGACGTGCTGAAGGAGTACATCGCCCGGGGCACGTACATCTTCCCGCCGCAGCCCTCGCTGCGGCTGGTCGCGGACGTCTTCCGGTACTGCCGGGCGGAGATCCCGCGCTGGAACACCATCTCCATCTCCGGCTACCACATGGCCGAGGCCGGGGCGGATCCGGCGCAGGAGATCGCCTTCACGCTGGCCAACGGCATCGCCTACGTCCGTACCGCGATCGCCGCCGGGATGGCGGTGGACGACTTCGCCCCCCGGCTCTCGTTCTTCTTCGTGGCCCGGGTCACGCTGCTGGAGGAGGTGGCCAAGTTCCGTGCCGCCCGCCGGATCTGGGCCAGGGTGATGCGGGAGGAGTTCGGCGCGAAGGACCCGCGCTCGTGGATGCTGCGCTTCCACACCCAGACCGCCGGGGTGCAGCTCACCGCCCAGCAGCCCGAGCTGAACCTGGTCCGGGTCTCGGTGCAGGCGCTCGCCGCGGTGTTCGGCGGCACCCAGTCGCTGCACACCAACGGCTTCGACGAGGCGATCGCGCTGCCCACCGAGAAGGCCGCCCGGCTCGCCCTGCGTACCCAGCAGGTGCTCGCCCACGAGACCGACGTGACCGCCACCGCCGACCCGTTCGCCGGCTCGTACGCGGTCGAGTCGCTGACCGACGAGGTGGAGGCCGCCGTGCTGGCGCTGATGGCCCGGGTCGAGGAGCTGGGCGGCGCGGTGGCCGCGATCGAGCGGGGCTTCCAGAAGGCCGCGATCGAGCGCACCGCCTACCGGCTCCAGCAGGAGACCGACTCCGGCGAGCGGACGGTGGTCGGCGTCAACCGCTTCCGGCTGGACGCCGAGGAGCCGTACCGGCCGCTGCGGGTGGATCCGGCGGTCGAGCGGCAGCAGGTCGAGCGGCTGTCCCGGCTGCGCGCCGGGCGGGACCGCGTGGCCGTCGCCCGGGCGCTGGACGGGCTGCGCCGCACCGCGGAGGGGACGGGGAACGTGCTGTACCCGATGAAGGAGGCGCTGGCCGCGCGGGCCACCGTCGGCGAGGTCTGCGACGCCCTGCGGGAGGTGTGGGGCGTGTACGCCCCGGTGGAGCGCTTCTGACGTCATGTCAAGATTGGGGCGGCCGTGACCGCCGCTCCGGGTGATCGTTGCACAGGGCAAGCAACCGGGGAAGGCGGCTGAAACGAGATGTCATACCCACCTGTTCGGCCGGTATGCGCCCATCCGGGGACTAGTTTTCCAGAAGTCGGGCCAAATCCCCCCAACAGGCCTACCCTTGTTGAGATGAACCGTCCTGAGCCCGCTCAGCCGGGCGCCACTCTGGCCACCGCCCGCCCCGCCGCCGAACTGCGCGCCCGGGTCCGGGGGCTGGAGTCCGAGCTGATCGCCTTCCGCCGTGACCTGCACCGGCACCCGGAGCTCGGCCGCCAGGAGTTCCGCACCACCGGCCTGCTCCGCGACCGGCTGGTGGCGGCCGGCCTGAGCCCCCGGGTGCTGCCCGGCGGCACCGGCCTGATCGTCGACGTCGTCCCGGCCGGCACCGCCCCCGGCACCGAGTTCCTGGCCTTCCGCGCCGACATCGACGCGCTGCCGATCGACGACGCCAAGACCGACGTGCCGTACCGCTCGACCGTCCCCGGCCGGGCCCACGCCTGCGGCCACGACGTGCACACCGCGGTGGTGCTCGGCACCGCCCTGGTGCTGGCCGAGGCCGTCCGCACCGGCGAACTGCGCCGCCCCGTCCGGCTGGTGTTCCAGCCGGCCGAGGAGGTCTTGCCGGGCGGTGCGCTGGACGTGATCAAGGCCGGGGGGATGGACGGCGTCGGCCGGATCTTCGCGGTGCACTGCGACCCCAAGGTGGAGGTGGGCCGGATCGCCCTGCGCACCGGGGCGATCACCTCGGCCTGCGACCGCCTGGTGCTGCACCTGGACGGCCCCGGCGGGCACACCGCCCGCCCGCACCTGACCACCGATCTGGTGACCGCGGTCGCCCGGATGGCCGCCGACCTGCCGGGCGCGCTGGCCCGTCGGATGGACCCGCGCTGGGGCGTGAGCCTGGTCTGGGGCCGGATCGCCTCCGGCTCCGCGTCCAACGTCATCCCGCAGCACGCCGAACTGGAGGGCACCGTCCGCTGCCTGGAGCTGGACGGCTGGCGCGAGGCGCCCGACCTGCTGCACGAGCTGATCGCCAAGCTGGCCGAGACCTACCGGGCGAAGTGGACGCTGGACTACCACCGGGGGGTGCCGCCGGTGGTCAACGAGGCGGTCTCGGTCGCCCTGCTGGACGCGGCGATGACCGACCGGTTCGGCCGGGAGGGCGCGCAGGTGGTGGAGAGCACCGAGCAGAGCCTGGGCGGCGAGGACTTCTCCTGGTACCTGGAGCACGCCCCGGGCGCGCTGGCCCGGCTCGGCGTCCGCGCCCCCGGTGACACCACCGTCCGCGACCTGCACCAGGGCCGCTTCGACGCCGACGAGCGCGCGATCGGGATCGGCGTGGAGCTGTTCGCGGCGCTCGCCCTGGACGAGCCGCGGGACTGAGCCGCGGGACTGAGCTGCGGAAACCGAACGGCAGGACCCCGCCGCAGGACCGAGCCGCGGAAACCGAACAGCAGGACTGGGCCGCGGGATTGAGCGGCGCACGCCGTCCCCGGACATCTCCTCGGGCACCGTGTGAACGCCCCCTCGGGCGACCCCCCGGACGACCGGTCGGCACCCCATCGGGGTGACCGGCCGGTTTACCGCCATCCGAGCTAATCGAACGGTTCCGTAGACTGAGCCGCAAAACCAGCTTTGGATCACCGTCGCGCACGGGAAATAGGGCCTCGGGAAGACCGTGAGACCACGGTTTGATAACAACCCGAATGCTCCGGCACCCCGTAACCCAACCGTGTTCTACGCGCGTTACGGTGGCGTCCGACCACGCTAATCAGGTGCGTGTGAGAAGGAGATACTCCCTTGCGCCGTTCAATGAAGCTCGCTGCGGTTGTGCTCTCGGGTTCCCTGGGCATGGCCTCGCTCGCCGCTTGCGGCGCAAAGAGCACTGACAGCAACACCTCCTCCGGTTCGGGCGACGGCTCGATCAAGGTCGGTATGGCCTACGACATCGGCGGCCGTGGCGACCAGTCGTTCAACGACTCCGCCGCCCGCGGTCTCGACAAGGCCAAGGCCGAGCTCGGCGTCGCGGTCACCGAGGCCGACGCCAAGACCGGTGAGGCCGAGGCTGACAAGGAGACCCGCCTCAAGAACCTGATCGACGGCGGTTACAAGACGATCATCGCGGTCGGCTTCGTCTACCAGCAGGCGGTCGACAAGGTCGCCAAGGACAACCCGAACGTCAAGTTCGCGATCATCGACTCGAACGACAAGGACCAGCCGTCCAACGTCACTTCGCTGGTCTTCGCCGAGCAGGAGGGTTCGTACCTCGCCGGCGTCGCCGCCGCGAACAAGTCGAAGTCCAAGCACGTCGGCTTCATCGGCGGTGTGCAGACCGAGCTGATCAAGAAGTTCGAGGCCGGTTACAAGGCGGGTGTGAAGTCCGTCGACGCGAACATCCAGGTCGAGACCACCTACCTGACCACGCCTCCGGACTTCACCGGCTTCAACTCGCCCGACAAGGGCAAGGAGGCCGCGCAGGGCCAGCTCGACAAGGGCGCGGACGTCATCTACGCCGCCGCCGGCTCCTCCGGCAACGGCGCCATCGAGGCCGTCGCCAACAAGCCGGGCGCCTACGCCATCGGCGTCGACTCCGACCAGGCCGCCCAGCCGGCCCTGGCGAAGTACAAGAACAGCATCCTCACCTCGATGGTGAAGAACGTCGACAACGCCGTCTTCTCCTACATCGAGTCGATCAAGAAGGGCCAGCCGTTCACCGGCATCAAGCTCTTCGACCTGAAGGCCGAGGGCGTCTCGCTCGCCACCACCGGCGGCAAGCTCGACGACATCCAGGACAAGCTGAAGGCCGCCGCCACGGCGATCACCTCCGGCGCCACCACCGTCCCGACCGCGCCGGCCCAGTAAGGCCCGCGCGTCCCGGACGCACCAGCGACTGCCGCCTGCCCGGCAGCGCGATGAACGGCAAAGCATCACGGGAGGGGCCCGGCAGGGTGCGCTCAACGCGTACCCCCGGGCCCCGTCCCGTCCCCCCGTCTTCCCCTTGGCCCTCCCAGCGCAACGACGCGCCTCCAGACCACCAGGAGATCGCCATCACCGCATCCGACCCCGTCCCCCCGCGCGAGGACGGTACCCCCAGCGCGGGGACGGCGACATCGGCCGTCGAACTGCGCGGCATCACCAAGCGCTTCCCCGGTGTCGTGGCCAACCACGACATCAACCTCACCGTCCGCAGCGGTACCGTGCACGCCCTGATGGGTGAGAACGGCGCCGGCAAGTCGACGCTGATGAAGATCCTCTACGGCATGCAGAAGCCGGACGAGGGCACCATCGCGATCAACGGCGAGCCGTGCGAGTTCAATACCCCGGGCGACGCCATCTCCCGCGGCATCGGTATGGTCCACCAGCACTTCATGCTGGCCGACAACCTCACCGTGTGGGAGAACGTCGTCCTCGGCGGCGAGAAGCTCCACGGCATCGGCGCCAAGGCGAAGGCGAAGATCAAGGAGATCTCCGACCAGTACGGCCTGGGCGTGCGCCCGGACGCCCTGGTCGAGGACCTCGGCGTCGCCGACCGCCAGCGCGTCGAGATCCTCAAGGTGCTCTACCGCGGCGCCAAGATCCTGATCCTCGACGAGCCGACGGCCGTGCTCGTCCCGCAGGAGGTCGACGCGCTGTTCGACAACCTGCGCGAGCTCAAGTCCGAGGGCGTCACCGTCATCTTCATCTCGCACAAGCTGCACGAGGTGCTGGCGGTGGCCGACGCGATCAGCGTGATCCGGCGCGGTACCACGGTCGGCGACGCCGACCCGAAGGCCGTCACCGCCCGTCAGCTGGCCGAGATGATGGTCGGCGCCGAGCTGCCCTCCCCGGAGAGCCGCGAGTCGACCGTCACCACGACCGAGATGCTCGACGTCAAGGACCTGCGGATCGCCAAGACCGACGCCGAGGGCATCGAGCGCGTCGTCCTCGACGACATCTCGTTGCGCATCCACAAGGGCGAGATCCTCGGCATCGCCGGCGTCGAGGGCAACGGCCAGGCCGAACTGGTCGAGGCCATCATGGGCATGCTGCCGCTGGACGGCGGCACCGTCACCCTGGACGGCAAGGACCTCTCCGGCTCGCTCACCCGGGCCCGCCGCGAGGCCGGCATCGGCTACATCCCCGAGGACCGCCACAAGCACGGCCTGCTGCTGGAGGCCCCGCTCTGGGAGAACCGGATCCTCGGTCACGTCACCGAGGCGCCCAACTCCAAGGGCGTCCTGCTCGACCCGGGCGCCGCCCGCAAGGACACCTGGCGGATCGTCGAGGACTACGACGTCCGCACCCCGGGCATCGAGGTCACCGCGGCCTCCCTCTCCGGCGGCAACCAGCAGAAGCTGATCATCGGCCGCGAGATGAGCCACCAGCCCAAGCTGCTGATCGCCGCGCACCCCACCCGTGGTGTGGACGTCGGCGCGCAGGCGCAGATCTGGGAGCACATCCGGGTCGCCCAGCGGGCCGGTCTGGCCGTCCTGCTGATCTCCGCCGACCTGGACGAGCTGATCGGCCTGTCCGACACCATCCGGGTCATCTACCGCGGGCGCCTGGTCGCCGACGCCGACCCGGCCACCGTCACCGCCGAGGACCTCGGTACCGCCATGACGGGTGCCGCCAGCGGCCACCTCGAGTCCGATCCGGAGGCCGTCGAGCAGTTCCACGAGATCCTCGTGGAGGGCACCGAGGCCGAGTCCGACGCCGGCCCCACCGACACCGCCGACGACCCGCAGGCGGGGGAGTAACCCACATGACCAGTCCCAACACCGCCGCCAAGCGCAGCCTGGCGCAGCGGATCAGCGGTGAGCGGATCGTGCTCGCACTGGCGGCGCCGGTGCTCGCGGTCGTGCTCTCCATCGTGATCTGTTCCGTCCTGCTGGCGACTTCGGGCAAGAACCCGTTCGACGCGTGGAACGTGATGCTCACGTACGCCGGCAAGTCGGACGGCCAAGTGGGGATCCTCAACCGGTCCACCACGTACTACCTGGCCGCCGCTGCCGCCGCCTTCGGGTTCCGGATGAACCTGTTCAACATCGGCGTCGAGGGCCAGTACAAGGTCGCGGCGCTGTTCGCGGCCTTCGTCGGTGCCAAGGTCGACCTGCCGGCGATCATCCAGATCCCGCTGCTGCTGGTCACCGCCATGCTGGTCGGCGGCCTGTACGCGAGCATCGCCGGTCTGCTGAAGGTCTACCGCGGGGTCAGCGAGGTCATCTCGACCATCATGCTGAACTCGATCTCGATCGCGGTCGTCGGCCTGCTGCTCGTCCCCGGCATCTTCGCGCCGAAGACGAGCGCCACCAGCAACTCGATCCAGACCGACCCGATCTCGCAGTCCAGCCACTTCTTCACGATGGAGACGGCGGGTGGCCCGCTCTGGGGCTTCATCTTCATCGCCGCCCTGGTCGGCGTGGTGTTCCAGTTCGCGCTGACCCGCACCCGCTTCGGCTTCGACCTGCGCGCCACCGGCCGCTCGGAGTCGGCCGCGACCGCGTCCGGCGTGAACGTCAAGCGCATGGTGATCATCTCGATGGCGGTCTCCGGCGCGATCGCCGGTCTGATCGGCATGCCCGAGCTGGTGCAGAACTCGTTCTACTACGGCCAGAGCTTCCAGCCCGGTCTGGGCTTCCTCGGCATCTCGATCGCCCTGCTGGGCCGCAACAGCCCGATCGGCATGGCCTTCGCGGCCCTGCTGTTCGCGTTCCTGGACACCACCGGCTCCCAGCTGCCGCTCCAGGGCGGCTTCCCCTTCGAGATCGTCGACGTCATGAAGGGCACCATCGTCATCTGCGTCGTCGTCGCCTACGAGCTGGTGCGCCGCTACGGCCTGAAGCGCCAGCAGCAGAAGGTCGGCGCCCAGCTCGCCGCCCAGCTCGCGGCTCAGCTCGCGGCCACTGAGAAGAAGGAGGTGTCCGCATGAGCACGGCTACCGCCGCGCGTCCGAAGGCGCCGGGCGCGCCCACCAAGAAGCGCAAGATGTCCTGGCCGGTGGTGCTGCTGCTGATCGCGGGCGCCCTGGTCCTGTTCTCCGCCGTGGGCATGGCCACCGGCAACCACGCGCTGACCTCCTCCGGTCAGATCACCGCCGCGCTCAGCGCCGCCGTGCCGATCGGCATGGCCGGTCTGGGTGGTCTGTGGTCCGAGCGGGCCGGCGTGGTCAACATCGGCCTCGAAGGCATGATGGTCGCCGGCACCTTCTGCGGTGCCTGGGCCGGCTACCTGGTCAACCCGTGGGTCGGCCTGCTGGCCGGCATGCTCGGCGGCGCGCTCGGCGGTCTGCTGCACGCGCTCGTGACCGTCACCTTCGGCGTCGACCACATCGTCTCCGGCGTCGGCATCAACCTGCTGATCCCCGGCATCTGCGCGTACGTCAACCGGATCTACTACAAGGACTACATCGCGGTCGGCGCGGGTGCGAACCAGTCGCCGCCGGCGGATCCGCTGCCGTACATCACCGTCCCCGGGCTGTCCTCGTGGCTGTCCGACATCGAGAAGCACCACTGGTTCCTGGTCTCGGACGTGGCCGGCGTGGTCGGCGGCCTGGTCACCAACATCTCGGTGGTCGTGCTGGTGGCCGGCGCGATGATCGTGGTCAGCTACTTCGTGCTCTGGCGCACGGTGTTCGGCCTGCGGCTGCGCTCCTGCGGTGAGAACCCGACCGCCGCCGAGTCGCTGGGCGTCAACGTCTACAAGTACAAGTACCTCGCGGTCATCGCCTCCGGCGCCTTCGCCGGTCTCGGCGGTGCGTACCTCTCGCTGGTCGCGGCGCACTTCTACAAGGACGGGCAGACCCTCGGCCGCGGCTTCATCGGCCTCGCCGCGATGATCTTCGGCAACTGGATGCCGGGCGGCCTCGCCATGGGCGCCGGCCTGTTCGGCTTCACCGACAGCCTCCAGCTGCGCGACCCGGAGTCGGTGCACGTGCTGATCCTGACCGTCGCCATCGCGATGGCGCTGCTCGCGCTCTGGCAGCTGTACCGGCGCAAGTTCACCGGTGCGGCGATCTCCTTCGTGGTCGCCGGCGGTCTCGGCGCCTGGTACGCGCTCACCGACGAGGTGCAGCGCCCGCTGATCGTCGCCACGCCGTACGTGATCACCCTGGTGGTGCTCTCGCTGGCCTCCCAGCGGCTGCGGATGCCGAAGGCCGACGGCCAGATCTACCGCAAGGGCCAGGGCAAGTGACGGCGCCTGCGGTGTCGGCCGCGATCGACTGGGAGCGGCTGCGCGCCGCCGCGCGCGAGGCGATGACCCACGCGTACGCCCCGTACAGCAAGTTCCCGGTCGGCGCGGCCGCGCTGGTGGACGACGGGCGGCTGGTCACCGGCTGCAACGTCGAGAACGCCTCGTACGGGCTCGGGCTGTGCGCCGAGTGCGGGCTGGTGTCCGCGCTGCACGCCACCGGCGGCGGCCGGCTGACGGCCTTCACCTGCGTCGACGGCGCGGGCGAACTGCTGATGCCGTGCGGGCGCTGCCGCCAGCTGCTCTACGAGCACGGCGGGCCGGAACTGCTGATCGAGCTGCCCTCGGGGATCTGCCCGATGAGTGAGGTCCTGCCCGACGCGTTCGGGCCGGAGCGGCTCTAGCTTCGACAATTGTTACGCGCGTAGAGTGTCGCGAGTGGGCCGGAACCCGGTCATCTCGCGACACTCTTCGCTTTTGAAACCCCTCTTGGAGCACGCATGGACGCCATCTCCGTCATCAGGACCAAGCGCGACAGCGGAGAGCTGAGCGACGCTCAGATCGACTGGGTCATCGACGCCTACACCCGCGGCGAGGTCGCCGACGAGCAGATGTCCGCCCTGGCCATGGCGATCCTGCTGAACGGCATGAAGCCGCACGAGATCAGCCGCTGGACCGACGCCATGATCCGCTCCGGCGTCCGGATGGACTTCTCCTCGCTGCCGCTGCCCACCAGTGACAAGCACTCCACCGGCGGCGTCGGTGACAAGATCACCCTCCCGCTCGCCCCGCTCGTCGCCGCCTGCGGCGCCGCCGTCCCGCAGCTCTCCGGCCGCGGCCTCGGCCACACCGGCGGCACCCTCGACAAGCTGGAGTCCATCCCCGGCTGGCGCGCCCTGCTCTCCAACGAGGAGATGCTCGACGTCCTGCGCTCCACCGGCGCGGTCATCTGCGCCGCCGGTGACGGTCTCGCGCCCGCCGACAAGAAGCTCTACGCGCTGCGCGACGTCACCGGCACCGTCGAGGCCATCCCGCTGATCGCCTCCTCGATCATGTCCAAGAAGATCGCCGAAGGCACCGGCGCCCTGGTCCTGGACGTCAAGGTCGGCTCCGGCGCCTTCATGAAGAACCTCGGCGACGCCCGCGAACTCGCCCGCACCATGGTCGGTCTGGGCACCAGCGCCGGCGTGAACACCGTCGCCCTGCTCACCGACATGTCCACCCCGCTCGGCCTCACCGCCGGCAACGCGCTGGAGGTCCGCGAGTCGATCGAGGTGCTGGCCGGCGGCGGCCCCGCCGACGTCGTCGAGCTCACCCTCGCCCTCGCCCGCGAGATGCTCGCCGCGGCCGGCGTGCACGGCAAGGACCCGGCCGACGCGCTGCGCGACGGCTCCGCGATGGACCACTGGCGCCGCATGATCGCCGCCCAGGGCGGCGACGTCGACGCCCCGCTCCCGGTCGCCCGCGAGCAGCACGTCATCCCGGCGCCCGCCTCCGGCGTCCTCACCGAGCTCGACGCCTACGCCGTCGGCGTCTGCGCCTGGCGCCTCGGCGCCGGCCGCGCCCGCAAGGAGGACCCGGTCCAGGCCGGCGCCGGCGTCGAGATGCACGCCAAGCCCGGCGACACCGTTGTGGCCGGCCAGCCCCTGCTGACCCTGCACACCGACACCCCCGAGCGCTACGACTACGCCATCGAGGCGCTGGCGGGCGGCATCGCGGTCTCCCCGGCCGGCACGGCCTTCACCCCGAACCCGATCGTCCTCGACCGCATCGCGTAGTCATGTGATTACCTTTGTGCGGCAGCGTGCCGGCTGTATGAGGGACCGACGAGGAGCCCGCACCCGGGTTGCCGGGTGCGGGCTCCTTCCGTGTGCTCGGGCCCGGTCGGCCGGTGTCCTGCGGGTGCGGGTTCAGGCGTAAGTCCGCAGGAAGCTGGTGTCGAGCGTCCAGGGACCGACGGTGATCTCGTCGCCGAAGACGAAGTCCTTGCGGCGGGTGTAGCCGGGCTCGTCGTGCACGATGCCGGTGCCCTTGCGGGGATCGACCAGGAGGTACAACGGGATGCCCATCGCCGCGTAGTCGCGGACCTTGTCGCGGTGGTCGTTCTCGGGGTTGGACTCGGAGACGACCTCCACGACCAGGACCACCTCGTGGGGGAGCAACGCTGCTCTCTCGCTCTCAAGGGTCGCTTCGGCGAACACCATCAGATCCGGATTCCGCAGCCTGCCCAGGCCGACTTCTTCCAGGTCCGCGCCGCCGTGGGCGATGTAGCCGGGGTGGGTCTGGGGTAGCTGGGCATTGAGCTGTTGAGCGATCCGCAGTACCGCGAGCTCGTGCCGTTTGACCGGCGACAGCATCAGGACGACCGCTCCGTCGGCGATCTCGACCTTCCCCAGTCCCGGCAGCCGGGGAAGCTGTTCGGCGATCTTCCGCAATCGGGCGTACGCCGCCGGATCGACGCTCATGTCCCGGAGTGTATCCGCGGTGACTGTCAGGGGCGGTTGAAGACGTCGTGGGTGCCGATCCGGCGCCAGACGATGCGTGGTTCCCCGCCCTGGACGGGGTGGCCGTGGTGGAAGGTGGCCCGGCCGTCCGGGGCCCAGGTCAGCTCCCAGATGTCCGGGTGGCCCTGCATCTTCCTCACGCGCAGGCCGCGTCGGAAGCCCTGACCGGCCCGCAGGTCGGTGACGAACTGGGCGACGGCGACGAGGAATTCGGCCTTCTGCGCGGGAGTCAGGCCCTTCCAGTCGCGGAGGAAGTGGGCCGGCGACTCATGCGTCGGCACGGCGCTTGATCTCCTCCAGGTCCAGGCCGCCCTCGTCGGCGAGGGACTGCAGGAAGGCGTCGCCGTCCTGGAAGACCTCGCCACGGTCGCCCTCGGCGATCGCCTCGTCGACCTCCTGCTCCTGCCAGGCGGCGCCCCAGAACCACGCCTGGTCGTCGGGGATCACGGAGGCGGGGGTCAGCACGATGCGGCCGTCCTCGACGGCGACCACCAGTTGGTCGCCCTCCTGGAGGTCCAGTTGCTCCCTTATCTCCTGCGGGATGGTGACCACGCCCTTCTTCCGCACGGGCGTGGACACCAGGTGGGGGCGGCGGCGGCGCTTGAGGTCTACCTGGCGGAAAGTCTGCCCAGTCGGTCCTCTCGCCGGGCCGCGTGGGCCCGGCGGGTGGCGTAGAGGGTGACGGCGGCGGCGAGGGTCATGGCGGTGAGGCCGACGGTGGCGGCGCCCGGCCAGCCGGTGGCGTGGTAGGCGTCGGCGCCCAGGGTGCCGCCGAGGCTGTTGCCGAGGTAGTAGGCGATCAGGTAGAGGGCGGAGGCCTGGGCGCGGCCCTCGGTGGCGGTGCGGCCGACCGCGGAGGAGGCGGTGGCGTGGCCGGCGAAGAAACCGGCGGTGATCAGGACCAGGCCGAGCAGGGCGCAGACCAGGGACTCGGTGAGGGAGAGCAGCAGCCCGGCGGCGGTCACGCCGATGGAGACGTAGAGCGCGCCGCGGCGGCCGAGCCGGGCGGCGAGGCGGCCGGCGGCGGCGGAGGTGCCGGTGCCGACCAGGTAGACGACGAAGATCGAGGCGGCGATGGACTCGGGCAGGTGGAACGGCGCCGAGATCAGCCGGTAGCCGACGGTGTTGTAGACCGCGCCGAACACGGCCATGAACAGCAGTCCGAGCGCGTACAGCCGCACCAGCAGCGGGTTGCGCAGGTGCCGGCCGACGGTGCGGGCCAGGGCGCGGGCGTCCACCGGGGCCGGGGTGAAGTGCCGGGCGGCGGGGATCATCAGCCGGAAGGCGAGCGCGGCGAGCAGGGCGAGGGCGGCGGAGGCGGCGAGGCCCCAGCGCCAGCCGAAGGCCGCGGCGGTCCAGCCGGAGAGCAGTCGGCCGCCCATGCCGCCGATGCTGTTGCCGGCCACGTACAGGCCCATCGCGGAGGCCAGGGCACTGGGGTGGACCTCCTCGGCGAGGTAGGCCATGGCGGTGGCGGGCAGCCCGGCCAGCGCGGCGCCCTGGAGGACGCGCAGTACGACGAGGGTGGTGAGGTCGGGCGCGAACGGCAGGGCGAGGGCGAGGGTGGCGGCGGCGAGGGTGGAGGCCGTCATCACGGCGGTGCGGCCGTACCGGTCGGACAGGGCGCTGGCGGGGAGCAGGGCGAGCGCGAGTCCGAGGGTGGCGGCGGAGGCCGTCCAGCTGGCCTGGCCGGGGGTGAGGTCGAGGTCGGCCGAGAGGATCGGCAGCAGGCCCTGGGTGGAGTAGAGCAGGACGAAGGTCGCGACTCCGGCGGCGAACAGGGCGAGGTTGGCGCGGCGGAAGGCGCGCTGGCCGGGGCGGTGGCGGTCGTCGTGCGAGGGGGCGGGGGCGGGGGCATCCGGGGTGGTCACGGATGCCCTGGTATCGGCGGGCTGCATGTCGTCGACGGTAGGCGCGCCGCGGTTGATGCGTCCAATGCATGAACGGTGGATGATCGATGCGTTGTCGTATGAGTCGAGGTGGTGGCGGGATGGCCGGGGTGGACCGGGCGGACGTGACGGACGGCACGGAGCCGCGGTACCGGGTGGCGGAGTTGGGGCCGGACGAGCCGGCGGTGCTGCTGGCGCCCCGGCTGGCCCAGTTCGCGGCGGTGGCCCGGCTGGAGCACGTGACGCGGGCGGCCGCGCTGCTCGGGGTGCCGCAGCCGACGCTGTCGCGGGCGGTGGCCCGGCTGGAGGAGGAGCTGGGCGTGGACCTGCTGGCCCGTCAGGGCCGGACGGTCCGGCTGACCAGGGCCGGCCGGCTGCTGTTGGCCTCGGTGGAGCGGGCGCTGGCGGAGGTCGAGCGGGGGGCGGAGGCGGCCCGGGCGGAGGCCGATCCGGCGGCCGGGCGGGTGGCGTTCGGCTTCCTGCACACGATGGGGACGGACGCGGTGCCGGCGCTGCTGCGCGGGTTCCGGGCGGGGCATCCGCAGGTCCGGTTCCAGCTGGTGCAGGACTACGTCGGGGCGATGCTGGAGCGGTTGCGGGCGGGGGAGTTGGACCTCTGCCTGGTCGCGCCGCTGCCGGACGATCCGGCCTTCACGGCCCACCCGCTGGACGAGCAGCGGCTGCACCTGGTCGTCCCGGCGGACCACCGGCTGGCGGGCCGGCGGCGGATCCGACTGGCGGAGGTGGCCGAGGAGCCGTTCGTCGGGCTGGAGCAGGGGTACGGGCTGCGCGCGATCACGGACGGCTTCTGCGCGCAGGCCGGGTTCGTGCCGCGGCTGGCCTTCGAGGGGGAGGAGGCGGAGACGCTGCGCGGGCTGGTCGCGGCCGGGCTGGGGGTGGCGCTGCTGCCGCCGGCGCTGGTGCCGCGGCCGGGGGTGGTGGAGCTGGAGGTGACGGCGCCGCGCACCCGGCGGGCGATCGGGCTGGCCTGGGCGGCGGGGCGGCCGCTGACCCCGCCGGTGGCGGCGTTCCGGGACTTCGTGCTGTCCCGGCGGGGCCGGTTGCTGCAGCACGACTGAGCCGCGACTGAGCCGCGACTGGGCCGTAACCGGGCCACAACCGGGCCGAATGTGTCGCGGATGGCCCGGGCGGTGGAATTCCCGGTGGACTTTCGCCGAACCGGCCGTGTCAACAGTGGTGGGTCTACGCGCGTAGGGGCTATATTTCCGCAATGGAGAAGCAGATCCCTGTCACCGCCGCGGGCGCCGGCCCGCGCATCCCCACCCCCGACCAGATCCGCCGCGCGCCGAAGGTGCTGCTGCACGACCACCTCGACGGCGGGCTGCGCCCGGAGACGGTCGTCGAGCTGGCCGCCGCGGTCGGCTACGAGGGCCTTCCGACCACCGACGCCAAGGAGCTCGGCGAGTGGTTCCGCGAGGCCGCCGACTCCGGCTCGCTGGTCCGCTACCTGGAGACCTTCGCGCACACCTGCGCCGTGATGCAGACCCGCGAGGCCCTGATCAAGGTCGCCGCCGACTGCGCCGAGGACCTGGCCGCCGACGGCGTCGTGTACGCCGAGGTCCGCTACGCCCCCGAGCAGCACCTGGAGGCCGGCCTGTCCCTGGACGAGGTCGTCCAGGCCGTGAACGAGGGCTTCCGCCTCGGCGAGGCCAACGCCCGCGCGGCCGGCCACCGGATCCGGGTCGGCACCCTGCTGACCGCGATGCGGCACGCCGCCCGCTCCACCGAGATCGCCGAACTGGCCAACCGCCACCGGGACCAGGGCGTCGTCGGCTTCGACATCGCCGGTGCCGAGGCGGGTCACCCGCCCACCCGCCACCAGGCCGCCTTCGACTACCTCAAGGGCGAGAACAACCACTTCACCATCCACGCGGGCGAGGCCTTCGGCCTGCCGTCGATCTGGGAGGCCCTGCAGTGCTGCGGCGCCGACCGGCTCGGCCACGGCGTGCGGATCGTCGACGACATCACGGTGGCCGAGGACGGCAGCGTCGAGCTCGGCCGGCTGGCCGCGTACGTGCGCGACAAGCGCATCCCGCTGGAGATGTGCCCGACCTCCAACCTCCAGACCGCGGCGGCCACTTCGTACGCCGAGCACCCGATCGGGCTGCTCAGCCGGCTGAAGTTCCGGGTCACCGTGAACACCGACAACCGGCTGATGAGCGGCACCAGCATGAGCCGCGAGTTCGGGCACCTGGTGGAGGCCTTCGGCTACACGCTGGGGGACATGGAGTGGTTCACGGTGAACGCGATGAAGTCCGCGTTCCTGCCATTCGACGAGCGGCTGGCGATGATCAACGACGTGATCAAGCCGGGGTACGCCGAACTGAAGGCGGAGTGGCTGTTCAGCTCGGGCACCGGCGACAGCTGAGCGGCCCGGCCCGTTCGAATGGTCGGGTGAACGCCCATGTCCCGAAAGGGAGTTGGCGTTCATCCGACTACTCACTCGGGTGAGTGAACGCCCTTTGGTCCTCGCGCGGCCCACTCACTACGGTGTGCCCGTCCATGCTGACAGGCCGTGGCGGCGGTAGCCCGTCCGCCCCGTCCCGATGTCGGCCACCGACGACGACCCAAGGGACGAACCATGAAGCAGGCTCTCAAGGCCGCCGGCACCGCGGCGCTCGGCATCGCCATCGCGGCGGTGGGCGCCGGTACCGCCGCCGCCGCCCCCGCGCCCGGCGGCCTCGGGCTGCCCACCGGCGCGGTCACGAACCCCGCGGTGACCGGTGCGGTCACCGACACCGCCGCCAAGCTGCCCGGCGGCGACAAGGTCACCGGCACGCTCGGCACCCTCACCCCGGCCGCCGGCCAGGCGGCGCCCGCCCCGGCCGCCGAGGCCGGTGCCACCACGCGTGGCGCCATCCCGACCATCCCCGGCATCGACAAGACCCCCATCGGCGGGCTGACCCACACCCTGCCGCTGCCGGGCCTGGCCGGCTGACCTGGCCGCCGGCACGGCGACGGGCCGTCCGCCCCGGTGATCCCGGGAGCGGGCGGCCCGCCGTCGTACCGGGCCCGGCGCGACGGCGCCGGGCGTACGGCTCCCGGGCTTACGGCTCCTGGGGGAGCAGCACCCAGAGGACCAGGTAGACCAGGCACTGGAGCCCGGGCAGGATGATCGAGATCAGGAAGATCAGTCGCACGGTCCACGGCGTCACGCCGTAGCGCTCGGCAAGCCCGGCGCAGACGCCGGCGATGACGCGGTTGTGACGGGGACGGGCGAGACGGGCGCTCATGGGTCAACTCCGTGTCGTGGCACCCGATCCGGCCGATCCGGCGGGCTTAATTTCCACTCTCCGCCACCGCGCTCCCGGAAACGTCCACCTGGCAGTCGATTCGCCACCCCGCCGACTCGCCGGTGAGGCGTAGCCGGGTGTCGGGGTCCGTCTCAGGGTCGCCCGGAGTGCGGATGCCCCAGGTGGCGCCCGCCCGGCGGCGGGAAAGCCCGTTGCGGGCCGGTGGCGGGCCGGTCTAGCCTCTCCGGCAACACGTCGAGGGAGACGAGTACCTCCGGGCCCCGTGGGCCGAGAGAGCCGCCGGCAGCTGTGAAGGCGGCCCCGCGCCCCGGAGCGAAGACACTCCCGAGTGCGGGGAGGAAATGCCCCGCCGGCCGGCCCCCGTCAACGGGCCGCAATGAGGCCGCCGCCCGCGCGGGCGGCGGCGAAAGTGCGGTGGCACCGCGAGTTGCCCTTCTCGCCCGCATTCCGAAGGGATCACCACGACGCCCCTGGAGGGCCGCGATGATCCACCCGACGACCCGTGTCCTGGCCGCCGAACTACCCGGCCACGTCGGCGAATCCGTAGAGATCAGCGGCTGGCTGCACCGCCGCCGCGCACTCAAGTCCGTCACCTTCCTGGTGATCCGGGACCGCTCCGGACCGGCCCAGGTGGTCGCCCCCGGCGCCGGTCCCGACCTGCCGGAGGAGACCGTCCTGCGGATCCGTGGCACCGTCACCGCCAACCCGCAGGCGCCGGCCGGCGTCGAGCTGACCTCGCCCACCGTCGAGGTCCTGTCCAGCCTCGCCGAGGCGCCCCCGTTCAGCCTGTTCCGGCCGACCGTCGAGGCCGCCCTCCCGGTGATCCTCGACGGCGCTCCCGTCACCCTCCGCCACCCGCGCCTGTCCGCCCTGCACCGGATCGCGGCGGCCTCGGTGGGCGGGTTCCGGGCCACCCTCGACGGCCTGGGCTTCACCGAGATCCAGACCCCGAAGGTGGTCTCCTCGGCCACCGAGTCCGGGGCGGACGTCTTCGCGCTGGACTGGTTCGGCCGCCCCGCCTACCTCGCGCAGTCGCCGCAGTTCTTCAAGCAGGCGATGGTCGGGGTGTTCGAGCGGGTCTACGAGACCGGGCCGGTGTTCCGGGCCGAACCGCACGACACCGCGCGGCACTTGGCGCAGTACACCAGCCTCGACGCGGAGCTCGGCTTCATCACCGACCACCGCGAGGTGATGGCCGTGCTGCGCGAGGTGGTCGCCGGGATGGTCGCCTCGGTGGCCGAGCGGGCCGGCGCCGCCGTCGACCTGCTGGAGGTGAAGCCGCCCGAGGTCCCGGCGGAGATCCCGCAACTCCACTTCGCCGAGGCGATCCGGCTGTTGGGCGTCGACGAGCCGGACCTCGCCCCGGCGCACGAGCGGTGGCTCAGCGAGTGGGCGCTGCGCGAGCACGGCAGCGAGTTCCTGTTCGTGGTCGGCTACCCGATGCGCAAGCGGCCCTTCTACACCCACCCGGAACCGGGCCGCCCGGAGTACTCCAACAGCTTCGACCTGCTCTTCCGCGGGCTCGAACTGGTCACCGGAGGCCAGCGGCTGCACCGGTACGAGGACTACCTGGCCGCGCTGGCGGCCCGGGGCGAGCCGGTCCAGCCGTACGAGGGCTACCTGCGCTCCTTCGCGCACGGGATGCCGCCGCACGGCGGGTTCGCGCTGGGGCTGGAGCGCTGGACGGCGCGGCTCACCGGCACCGACAACATCCGCCGGACCACGCTCTTCCCGCGCGACCTGCACCGCCTGACGCCCTGACCCCTGACGCCCTGACACCCTGACACCGACGGGCGGGGGACACCGGACGGACCGGAGCCCCCCGCCCGTCGGCGGCGGATCAACAGGCGGTTACTGCGCCTGCCCGGACTGCCCGGCCGGCGGCACCGGCTGCGCGTACGGGTTGTTCGGCACGGGCTGCGCCGGCGGAGCGTACGGCGCGGCCTGCGGCGCGGCGCCCTGCGGCGGGACGGGCTGGCCGTACGGCGCCTGCGGGGCGTTGGGGTCGTACGGCGCCGCCTGCGGGGCCGACTGCTGGTTCTTGGCGTTGCCGCGTTCGACGATCGCCTTCACGGAGTTGGCGATCAGCGCGATCGGCAGGATGAACGCCTTGAAGAAGATCTCGTACCGGCCGCCTTCGAAGACGAACGCGAGGTAGTAGGCGTACCCCAGGAATCCGAGGCCGGCGAGGACGTTGATGATTCGCCAGCCGACCTTCAGGCCGCTACCGGGATTGACCGCTCCGAGGACCAGCATGGCGGCACCGCTGATCGCCAGCGCGACGACGTACCAGGAGAAAAGCGGCTCGGCGCTGAAATCGAGATTGTTCAAGGGGGATTCCTGTGGGACGGGGGATAGGGCGGTGAGGCCTTTGGGGCGACAGCGCAGATTACCGGAGGCGGCCGACATTCGGCGTCGCCTTTTCATCACGGAGTCGTCGCACCCCGACGGAACGGCAATGGACGAGGTGGGAAATGACTGACTATGAGGTGCCGCGGGTCTTTTGCGGCCTCGACGGCGAGTGCGGGAACGCACTCGCCGTGGTGCGGGAGGACGGGCCTCAGCGAGCGGGGGGCGTGGGCTCGGCGTAGGCGCGGGCGCGCGCGACCGGCGGGCCGACCAGGGCGGTCACCTTCGGCGCAGGCGCAGGCGCAGGCGCAGGCGCGGGCGCAGGCGCGGCCCCGGGCGCGGGCACCGGCACCCGGACCCGCGGCCGCCGGTCGCGCAGCAGCCGCCGCAGGCCGGGGACGAGGGCCAGGTGGGTGATGGCCACGCCGATCACGGCGAGCAGTATGTGGTCGACGTTGAGGACGTGCCCGGGCGTCCAGGAGGAGAGGAACTCCAGGCCGGTCGCCAGCAGGGCGGAGGCGCCGGTGGTGCGCAGGAAGGACGGCAGCCAGGGGGCCCGCAGCCGGCCGCCGGCCAGCGGGAGCAGCACGCCGAGCGGGGCCAGCAGGAGGAACTCGCCGACGACCTGCCAGCCGGTGGAGGAGCGGAGGGAGGCCAGCGGCGTCAGGTTGGTGTCGTACACCCAGGGAACCGGCAGCGGCCTCAGCACCACCAGCCAGAGGACGAGGGCCAGGTGACAGGTCAGGCCCGCCAGTCCGGCTGTTCGAAGGGGACGGTGGACGGCCGTCGCCGGCCGGTTCCTGGTCCGTGCGCCGGAACGCTCGTCGCGTGTCCTGGTGCCATCTCGCTGCACGGGGGGAAGGACGTGGGCCGGTGGCGCGGTGGTTCCACCCCGGGCGTGAACATTCCGGGGCGCGCCCCCGGCCTCCCGCCGCCCCGGGGCCGAGCGGTGGAACGGCGGGGCGGCGGACGAGGGGCAGGCGGGACTACCGGCAGGGCGCTGCGGTCGGCACCGCGCCGAACACGTTGTCGGCCGGCGGGGTGGCGGGCACCACCGTGGGCGACGGGCTCGGGCTCACACCGGCCTTGGCGGCGCCGCGGGCCGGCGGGGTCGGCGTGGGCGCCGGCGGTGTGGCCAGGGCGGTCGGTATGTGCGGGGCGGTCGGGCAGGCCGTCCGGCTGGCCGGGGCGCCCGCGTCCACCGGGACGGCGGTCGGCCGGATGCCGCAGCCGGAGGCGAGCGCGAGCAGCAGCAGGGCGCCGGCGGTGCGGCGCAGGGCGGTGCGGGTGGGGGCGGTCACGTGGCGTCCTTGTCCTGGGCGGCGTCGCCGAGGGGGCCGTCACCGGTCTCGCCCTCGTTCGGCGGAGGCGTCGGGGCCAGCGGCAGCGTCAGCGTGAACACCGCCCCGACCTCCCCGTTCGCTGCCGTGATCGTGCCCCCGTGGATCTGTGCGTTGGCCATCGCGATCGACAGCCCCAGGCCGCTGCCCTCCGAGCGGGCCCGCCCCCGGTCCGCCTTGTAGAACCGGTCGAAGACGTGCGGCAGCACGTCCTCGGGGATGCCCGGGCCGCTGTCGGAGACCTCGAGGACGACCGAGCCCGCGGTCTGCCGGACCTTGACCCGCACCGGGGAGCCGCCGTGCTTGAGCGCGTTGCCGATCAGGTTGGCGAAGACCACGTCGAGCCGGCGCGGGTCGACCACGGCCAGGATGCCGCGCGGGGCGTCCAGTTCGACGGCGTCGTACCAGGCCCGGCCGTCGATGCAGGACATGATCAGGTCGGCCATGTCCACCTCGTCGGCGACCAGCTTGGCGGTGCCGGCGTCGAAGCGGGTCACCTCCATCAGGTTCTCCACCAGGTCGGACAGCCGCCGCGTCTCGCTGACGACGAGCCGTACGGCCGGCGCGATCATCGGGTCCAGCGACTCGGCCTCGTCCTCCAGGATGTCGGTGACGGCGGTCATCGCGGTCAGCGGTGTGCGCAGCTCGTGCGACATGTCGGCGACGAACCGCCGGCTCTGCGCCTCGCGCGCGCTCAACTCCTCGACCTGCTCGTGCAGCGACTCCGCGGCCCGGTTGAACGTCCTCGCCAGGTCCGCGAGTTCGTCCCCGCCCTCGACCTCCAGCCGGGTGTCCAGGTGTCCCTCGCCGAGCCGTCGGGCGGCGTCGCCGAGCCGCTTGACCGGCCGCAGCACGGTCGACGAGGCCGCCTGGGCGAGCAGCGCCGAGCCGATCAGCGCGAGCAGCGTGGCGATGGCCAGCGACCAGCCCAGCGTGTTGAGGTCTTTGCGTTCGTTCTCCAGCGACTTGAACATGTACGCCGTCGGGCCGGTCGGCACCACCTTGGTGCCGCCGATCAGGAACGGCTGGCCCGCCAGGTTCTGCCGCTGCCAGTACAGGTGGTACGGGTACGGGTTGCTCTCGGTGACCTCGCGCTGTCTGGCGACGGTGGACTGCAGCGCCGCCGGGACGTCGGCCAGCGTGAACTGCCCCGGGTCGGAGGAGGCCGTGCACTCCGGGTGCGCCGGGTCGGCCACCACCACGTCGTAACTCAGTCCGGAGCTGGCGACGGTGGACGCGAGCGTGGTCAGGTCCGGGCAGCTCGCGTTCAGCGGCAGCTCGGAGACGTTGCGGCTGAGCGAGACCCGGAAGTCGTTGAGGGCGGTGTCCTGGGCGCGCTTGAGCACCGCGTCGCGGTTGAGCCAGTAGGCGATGCCGGAGGCCGAGACGGCGGCGAGCAGCGCGACCGCCGCGAACACCGCGATCAGCCGTACGCGCAGGGAACGCAGCCTGCGCCACGGGCCCGCGGTGAAGCGGCGGGCCGTCGTCTGATGATCAGTCACAAGAGCCTGTCGTCGTACGGAAGTTCAGGGAGTTCAGGAATTTCGGGCAGCCCAGGCGGATCAGGAGGGCGGCGACCAGGAGGACGGGAAGCAGGAGGAGGGGGAAACAGGAGGACGGGAGAGGCGCTCAGGCCGGCGGGTCCAGCCGGTAGCCCACGCCGCGGACGGTGCGGATCAGGGTCGGCGCGGACGGGACGTCCTCGACCTTCGCCCGCAGCCGCTGCACGCAGGCGTCCACCAGGCGGGAGTCACCCAGGTAGTCGTGCTCCCAGACCAGCCGAAGCAGCTGCTGGCGGGAGAGCGCCTGGCCGGGGCGGCGGCTGAGCTCCAGGAGCAGCCGCAGCTCGGTCGGGGTGAGCTGGAGGTCCTGCCCGTCCTTGGTGACGGTCATCGCCGCCCGGTCGATCACCACGGTGCCGTACGCGGAGGAGTCGGAGCTCTCCCGCTCGCCGCGCCGCAGCACGGCCCGGATCCGGGCGTCCAGCACCCGTGGCTGCACCGGCTTGACCACGTAGTCGTCGGCGCCGGACTCCAGGCCGACGACCACGTCGATGTCATCCGAACGGGCGGTCAGCAGGATGATCGGCAGCTGGTCGGTGCGGCGGATGCGGCGGCAGACCTCGAAGCCGTCGATTCCGGGCAGCATGACGTCCAGCACGATCAGGTCGGGCCGCTGCTCCTTGAAGAGCCTCAGACCGTCCTCGCCGGAGGCGGCGGTGGCCACACGGTGGCCCTGGCGGGTGAGGGCGAGTTCGAGGCCGGTCCGGATGGCGTCGTCGTCCTCGATCAGAAGGAGGAAAGGCACGGCCCCATTTTGGCCCACTCGAAGCGTCGAATCACCCCCAGGACCGGTCACCGCCCGTACGGGAACCGGAAGGAGCACCACCGGCGTCCGGTACGGAGGGAGGCGGACCGGGACGAAAGGCCCGCCCCTGTGACACCCCTGTGACAGTCGGCGGACAGCGCCATCACAACCGGCGGGCAAGATTTTCCATGTCGCCGCAGGACAGCGGGCCAACCCGGCCGGCTGGAAGGCGGCAACAGGAACCGCTCGTACCGACCCAGGGGGCGCACGATGAACGCCATGCTTCAGACCCGGACCAACCCGGCTGTCCGCACCGCGCGCTCGTCAGCCACCGCCCCGCGGACCCGGTACGAGGTCAGGACCGACGAGAACTCCGGTGCCGTGACCGTACGGGGGTGCGCGCACAGCACCGGTGGAAACCCTGTCGCCCGCCGGGTGAGCGGCGGCGCCAGGACGGGGGAGCTGTACGGGATCGGCCGGGTGGGGAACGCGGCCGACTCCGGCAACACCCTCACGCTGCGGGGGATCCTCCCCGTCCGCGTCGAGGGCAAGGACGCTCCGGCGGGGAACCGGGGCGTCGGCGGGAACGGCCTGCGGACGGTCGGCTCGGGGGAGTCGGCCGGCCGCGAGGCCGCCGGTGCGACGCTGCTGCAGCTGAACCCGGCGGCGGCCCGCACCACCGAGGCGGGACGGGCGGACGCGCAGGGGGAGCACCCGGCCGTCGCGGAGGACCACATCACGGAGTTCACCGCGTACGTGCGCGAGCGCCGCGCCTCCCTGTACGCCACGGCGTACCACCTCACCGGTGACCGCTACGAGGCCGAGGACCTGCTGCAGAGCGCGCTCTTCAGCACCTACCGGGCCTGGGGCCGGATCACCGACAAGGCCGCGGTCGGCGGGTACCTCCGCCGCACCATGACCAACCTGCACATCTCCGCCTGGCGGCGCCGCAAGGTCAACGAGTACCCGACCGAGGAGCTGCCGGAGACGGCCGGCGACACCGACGCGATGGGCGGCACCGAGCTGCGCACCGTGCTCTGGCAGGCGCTGGCGAAGCTTCCGGAGAACCAGCGCACCATGCTGGTGCTGCGGTACTACGAGGGCAAGACCGACCCGGAGATCGCCGACGTGCTGGGGATCAGCGTCGGCACGGTCAAGAGCAGCATCTGGCGGGCGCTGCGCCGGCTGCGCGAGGACGAGCACCTGAACAAGTCGGGCGACACCGTCCGGGCGTTCGGCGAGCTGGTCGCCTGACGCGGGCGCGGGTGACGCGCAGGAGTGGAACTCCCGTCGGGGGACGGGTAGCGGACGGTCGCGGTGCGTGGACGCCGGCTCGGGGGAGCGGTGAACACGGGGAGCCCGACGGCCGTTCGGGGAAGGCGACGGGCCCGGTGCGGGGGAGACGCACCGGGCCCGTCGTTCTTCGTGTCTTCGTCCCGCGTCGATCCCTCGTCCGGAGACGGCCCGCCCGAACGGAGCACGGCCCGCCCGAACGGAGCACGGCCCGCCCCAACGGAGGGCGGCTCAGACGGAGGACAGCTCCCGCCGCCCGGCCGCGGCGCGGATCCGGCGCTCGGCCTCGGCCCCGGCGCACGGGTGGGAGCCCAGGGTGACCTGCCGCCCGACGATGGAGCGCTCGGCCCGCATCAGCCGCCAGCCGCGGCGCAGCAGCACCGGCAGCGACTTGCGGCCCTCCCGGACGTCCCGGCGCAGCCGGCGCCAGGCCGTGGTGAGCGCGCCGTTGCGCAGGCACAGGGCATCGCCGAGCAGGCCCTCGGCGGCGCACTCGGCGGTGATCTCGGCGGCGAAGATGCCCTCGGCGATGAACGCGGGGGCGCCGTCCAGGTCCAGGGCGCGGGTGGCGATCCGGCCGTTGTCCGGGATCGAGTACACCGGGACGTCGGCGCGGCCGGTCGCGTACAGGCTGCGGATCGCGGCGACCGCCTGGTCGCGGTGCCAGGCGAGCGGGGAGTCCCAGTCGACCGCGCCGTCGGGCAGCAGCGGCAGGGTGGGGTCGTCCCCGTCCTTGTAGAAGTCGTCCAGTTGCAGGACCGGCAGCCCGCTGCGCTCGGCGAGCGAGGACTTCCCGGAGCCGGAGGGGCCGGACAGCAGGACGACCCGGGCGTGGGTCATCGGCACAGGATTCAGCGGGTCGTCACTCACGGGACACCAGTCTGACGCATCCGGGCCCGATGCCGAAACCCGTCGGATCGCACCTTCTGAGAGCTCCGGGGATCGGCGAGCCGGAGGACGGCGTCGAAACGGCACGGAAAGGCGACGGACCCGCGCCAGGGGGGGAGAGGCGCGGGTCCGTCCAATGACCGTCCGGGCCCTGGGGGGGAGAGGGCACTGGGGACGGCCAGTCTGTGGAGTTGTTACTCGATGGTCGACGGGGCGGTCAGATCCCCATCGGGTGCCAGACCGTCTTCGTCTCCAGGAACGAGAGTAGCCGGTCGGTACCGGGCGCATTGGTCCAGTCCTGGGCGAACGGGTCCAGCTCCGGACGGACCACCCTCTTCAGGGTATCCGCGGCGGCCGCTTCCAGCGCCTGCGCCGCGCCGGGGCCGTCGGCGGCGATCGCGCCGGTGAGGTCCACCGCGTTGACGTCCTGGTGCGAGGCCAGGGTGGGCGCGATGTCGGCGGTCTTGCCCGAGATGATGTTGACCACGCCGCCGGGGACGTCCGAGGTGGCGAGCACCTCGCCCAGCGACAGGGCCGGCAGCGGGGCGTCCGCGGCGGCCGCGACCACGACCGTGTTGCCGGTGGCGATCGCCGGGGCGATCACCGAGACCAGGCCGAGCAGCGAGTGCCCGTACCCGGCCTGCGGGGCGACGATCCCGACCACGCCGGTCGGCTCCGGGGTGGAGAGGTTGAAGAAGGGGCCGGCGACCGGGTTGGCGCCGCCCGCGATCTGGGCGACCTTGTCCGTCCAGCCCGCGTACCAGATCCAGCGGTCGATCGCGGCGTCCACCAGCGCGGCGGCCTTCTTCGGGCCGATGCCCTCGGCGGCGGAGACCTCGGCGGCGAACTGCTCGCGGCGGCCCTGCAGCATCTCGGCCACCCGGTACAGCACCTGGCCGCGGTTGTACGCGGTGGTGCCGGCCCAGCCCTTGACCGCCGCGCGGGCGGCCAGGACGGCGTCGCGGGCGTCCTTGCGGGTGCCCAGCGGAGCGTTGGCGAGCCACTGGCCCTTGGCGTCCGTCACCTCGTACACCCGCCCGCTCTCGGAGCGCGGGAACTTCCCGCCGACGTACAGCTTGTAGGTCTTGAAGACGTCAAGACGCGTCGCGACATCAGACATCGAGGTAGGCCTCCAGACCGTGGCGGCCACCCTCGCGGCCGTGGCCCGACTCCTTGTAGCCGCCGAACGGCGAGGTCGGGTCGAACTTGTTGAAGGTGTTGGCCCAGACCACGCCGGCCTTGAGCCGGCTCGCCGTCCACAGGATGCGCGAGCCCTTCTCCGTCCAGATGCCGGCGGAGAGGCCGTACGGGGTGTTGTTGGCCTTCGCGACCGCCTCGTCGGGGGTGCGGAAGGTCAGCACCGACAGGACCGGGCCGAAGATCTCCTCCTGGGCGATCCGGTGGGCCTGGCTGACGCCGGTGAACAGGGTCGGCTTGAACCAGAAGCCGGTGCCCGGGAGTTCGCACTCGGGCGACCAGCGGTCCGCGCCCTCGGCCTCGCCGGCGTCGGTCAGCTCGGTGATCCGGGCCAGCTGGGCGGCCGAGTTGATGGCGCCGATGTCGGTGTTCTTGTCCAGCGGGTCGCCGACCCGCAGGGTGGACATCCGGCGCTTCAGGGCGTCCAGCAGCTCGTCCTGGATCGACTCCTGGACCAGCAGGCGCGAGCCCGCGCAGCAGACGTGGCCCTGGTTGAAGAAGATGCCGTTGACGATGCCCTCGACCGCCTGGTCGATCGGCGCGTCGTCGAAGACGATGTTCGCGGCCTTGCCGCCCAGCTCCAGCGACAGCTTCTTGCGGCTGCCGGCCAGCTGCCTGGCGATCGCCTTGCCGACCGGGGTGGAGCCGGTGAAGGCGACCTTGTTGACGTCCGGGTGCGCGGTGAGCGCGGCGCCGGTGCGGCCGTCGCCGGTGACGATGTTGACGACGCCCTTCGGCAGACCGGCCTGGCGGCAGATCTCGGCGAAACGCAGGGCCGTCAGCGGGGTGGTCTCGGCCGGCTTGAGGACGACGGTGTTGCCGGTCGCCAGGGCGGGCGCGATCTTCCACGCCAGCATCATCAGCGGGAAGTTCCACGGGATGACCTGGCCGGCCACGCCCAGCGGGCGCGGGTTCGGGCCGAAGCCCGCGTAGTCCAGCTTGTCCGCCCAGCCGGCGTAGTAGAAGAACCACGCGGCGACGGTCGGGATGTCGAAGTCGCGGGTCTCGCGGATCGGCTTGCCGTTGTCGATCGACTCCAGCACGGCCAGCTCGCGGCTGCGCTCCTGGATGATCCGGGCGATCCGGAACAGGTACTTGCCGCGCTCGCTGCCCGGCAGCGCCGACCAGTCGGCGAAGGCCTTGCGGGCGGCGGCGACCGCGCGGTCCACGTCCTCGTCGGTGCCCTGGGCGAACTCGGCGAGCACCTGCTCGGTGGCCGGGTTGACCGTCTTCAGGGCCTCGCTGCCGGAGGAGTCGACGAACTCGCCGCCGATGAAGTGGCCGTAGGAGGTGGCGATGTCGCCCGCGGCGGCGGGGGACTCGGGGGCCGGGGCGTAGGCGAAGAGGCCGGAGGCCTTCACGGGCTCCTCGATGTTCTTCTTCTTGGCCATGGTGATCAGTCCACCGTCACGTAGTCGGGGCCGGAGTAACGTCCGGTGGTGAGCTTCTGGCGCTGCATCAGCAGGTCGTTGAGCAGGCTGGAGGCGCCGAAGCGGAACCAGTGCGGGCTCAGCCAGTCGTCGCCGAGGGTCTCGTTGACCATCACCAGGTACTTCATGGCGTCCTTGGTGGTCTTGATCCCACCGGCGGGCTTCACGCCGACCTGGACGCCGGTCTGCGCCTTGAAGTCGCGGACCGCCTCCAGCATCAGCAGGGTGACCGGCGGGGTCGCGTTGACGGCGACCTTGCCGGTGGAGGTCTTGATGAAGTCGGCGCCGGCCAGCATCGCCAGCCAGGAGACGCGGCGCACGTTGTCGTACGTCTGCAGCTCGCCGGTCTCGAAGATCACCTTGAGGTGGGCGCTGGTGCCGTCCGGGCGCTTGCACGCCTCCTTGACGGCGACGATCTCGTTGAAGACGTCGTAGTAGCGGCCGGAGAGGAAGGCTCCCCGGTCGATCACCATGTCGATCTCGTCGGCGCCCGCGGCGACCGCGTCGGCGGTGTCGGCGAGCTTCACCGGGAGGGCGGCGCGGCCGGCCGGGAAGGCGGTGGCCACCGAGGCGACCTGGATGTCGGTGCCCCGCAGGGCGTCCTTCGCGGTGGCGACCATGTCCGGGTAGACGCAGATGGCGGCGACGCGGGGGGTGGTCGGGTCGGTCGGGTCGGGGGTCCTGCCCTTGGCGCACAGGGCGCGCACCTTGCCGACCGTGTCCGCGCCTTCCAGCGTGGTCAGGTCGATCATCGAGATCGCCAGGTCGATGGCGTAGGCCTTCGCCGTGGTCTTGATCGAGCGGGTACCGAGGGCGGCGGCACGCGCCTCGAGGCCGACCTGGTCGACGCCGGGCAGGCCGTGCAGGAAGCGGCGGAGCGAGGCCTCGGACGCCGCAACGTCCTGAAGGCCGCTGCCCGCAACGCCGAGGGCATTGGCTGCAACAGTGGACATAGTCACCAGAGCAGCATATCTACGCGCGTAGTCGACCGCTAGGGGGCCTGCCTTTCGTGGCCGGACCGAGACCTCGGAGAAGGCGGAGGGGCGGCAGGGGGCGTGTACGGCCGGGCCGCGCGGCGACCGGCGACCGGGTGGTCCGGGGGCGGCATTCGATGCCGGACCGAGACCTCTCGGTGGGGGGCATGGGGCAGAATCGACGGCATGACCGATTCCGACGGCAAGCCCCGACAGGGTTCCTTCGCCCCCGACGGGGATCCCGCGTACGCGGACCGCGTGTACCGCTCTGTCCCCGGTGTGATCTCCGGAGTGCTGCTGCTGGCCGTCGCCGGCTGGTTGATCGGCGACGCGGTGCTGAACGGGACGGGGAAGACGCCGTACGTCTCGCTCGCGGCGGTACCGGTGTTCGCCTTCCCGGTGATCGCCTACACGCTGCGCCCGGCGGTGCTGGCGGACCGCAGCCGGCTGCTGGTGCGCAACCCGTGGCGGACCATCACCGCGCCGTGGGCCTCGGTGGACGCGCTGCGCGCGGGGTACTCGGTCGAGCTGCTGGCCGGGGGCAAGAAGTACCAGGTGTGGGCGGTGCCGGTGTCACTGCGGCAGCGCAAGCGGGCGACCCGGGCCCAGCAGCGCGGCGGCGCCGAGCACGCCTCCCGGATGGGGATGGTGTTCGGCCGCCAGGCCAACCCGGTGGTGCAGGGCTCGCCCGACCCGACCCGCGCCTGGTCCGACCAGGTGACCAACGTGCTCCAGGAGATGGCCGAGCGCAACGCCCGCCGCCCCGACGCGGCCGGCCCGGTCGAGGTGGCGTGGTGCTGGTGGGTGATCGCGCCGACGCTGGCCGGCCTGGCCGCGCTGATCACGGTGATCGCGGTCTGAGCCGAAGCACGCGAGGGGCCCGCCGGTACGCGACCGGCGGGCCCCTTCTCGTACGGGCGGGCGTCAGACGGCGATGCCCGCGGCCTCGGCCAGGTCGCGCTTGACGGCTTCGAGCAGTTCGGCGGCCCGCTCGCGGGTGGCGGCGAGGTCGGCGGCGGTGGCGACCGGGAGGACGACCTCCAGGTAGCACTTGAGCTTGGGCTCGGTGCCGGACGGGCGGACCACGATGCGGGCCGAGCGGACGGCCTCGCCGGCCAGGTAGTAGCGCAGGCCGTCGGTGGGCGGCAGCTCGGCGGAGCCGGCCGACAGGTCGTCCGCGCGGGTGACCCGGAGGCCGGCCAGGACGGTCGGCGGCTGCTCGCGCAGCCGGCGCATGGCGTCGGCGATCAGCGAGAGGTCCTGCACGCGGACGGACAGCTGGTCGGTGGCGTGCAGGCCGTGCTCCAGCGCCAGGTCGTCCAGCAGGTCGGTCAGGGTGCGGCCGGAGGTCTTGAGGGTGGCGGCCAGTTCGGCGACCAGTAGGGCGGCGGTGATGCCGTCCTTGTCCCGGACGCCCTGCGGGTCGACGCAGTAGCCGAGCGCCTCCTCGTAGCCGTAGCGCAGGCCCTCGGCGCGGGAGAGCCACTTGAAGCCGGTCAGCGTCTCGGCGTAGCCCAGGCCGGCGGCCTCGGCGATCCGGCCCAGCAGGGTGGCGGAGACGATGGTGGTGGCGAAGACGCCCTCGGCCTTCTTGGCGACCAGGGCCGCGCCGAGCAGCGCGCCGACCTCGTCGCCGCGCAGCATCCGCCAGCCGGAGGTGCCGTTGCCGCTGCCGGCCGCGTTGGCGAGGGCCGGGACGGCCACCGCGCAGCGGTCGGCGTCCGGGTCGTTGGCGATCACGATGTCGGGGCCGACCGAGGCGGCGGTGCGGAAGGCGAGGTCCATCGCCCCCGGCTCCTCCGGATTGGGGAAGGCCACGGTCGGGAAGTCCGGGTCGGGCTCGGCCTGCTCGGCGACGACGGTGGGCGCCGGGAAGCCGGCCCGGCGGAAGGCGGCGACCAGGGTGTCGCGGCCGACGCCGTGCATCGGGGTGTAGACGACGTCGAGGTTGCGCGGGCTGTGCTCGTCGACGATCGAGACGGCCCGGGCCAGGTAGGCCTCGATGACGTCCTCGCCGAGCACCTCCCAGCCGTCCTCGGCGCGCGGGACGTCGTGGAGCGAGCTGATGGCGTCGATCTCGGCGGCGATCCCGGCGTCGGCCGGCGGGACGATCTGCGAGCCGTCGCCCAGGTAGACCTTGTAGCCGTTGTCCTGCGGCGGGTTGTGGCTGGCGGTCACGGTGACGCCGGCGGCCGCGCCCAGGTGGCGGACGGCGAAGGCGAGCACCGGGGTCGGCAGCGGGCGCGGCAGCAGCGCGGCGCGCAGGCCGGCGCCGACCACCACGGCGGCGGTGTCCCGGGCGAAGTCGTAGGACTTGTGGCGGGCGTCGTAGCCGATCACGACCAGGTCGCCCAGGTTCTGCTGCTTGACGTAGGCGACCAGGCCGGCGGCGGCCCGGATCACCACGGCGCGGTTCATCCGCATCGGGCCCGCGCCCAGTTCGCCGCGCAGGCCGGCGGTGCCGAACTGGAGCCGGTCGGCGAAGCGCTCGGCGAGGTCCGACCAGGCGAGCTTGCCGTCCGTCTCGGCCGCCGGGTCCTCGGCCCGGGCGAGCAGGGCCGTCAGCTCCTCGCGGGTCTGCGAGTCGGGGTCCTCGGCCAGCCAGGTTCGGGCCCGGGCGAGGAGGTCGGTGGTGGTTGCCTGCGTCATGGCTGCCTGCTCCATCGGGAAGTGCGTCGGTTGGTCGGCCGGAGGGTTCCGCAAAGAAGGGGGGTGCACATGCGGACGGGGCCCGCGGGGCGTGATCAACGGATCACGGCCGCCCGAGGGCCCCGTCGCTCATGATTGTGCGCCTAGGCCTGTCAGATCCGCTCAAGGACCTTCGCGAGCAGCTCGCCCATGCGCTCGGCGGAGGCCTTGCCGGCCTCCAGCACCTCGGCGTGGTTGAGCGGCTCGCCGGTGATGCCGGCGGCCAGGTTGGTGACCAGCGAGATGCCGAGCACCTCGGAGCCGGCCTCGCGGGCGGCGATGGCCTCCAGGGTGGTGGACATGCCGACCAGCTCGCCGCCGATCACCCGGGCCATGTTGACCTCGGCCGGGGTCTCGTAGTGCGGGCCGCGGAACTGGACGTAGACGGCCTCGTCCAGGCTCGGGTCCACCTCGCGGCAGAGCGCGCGCAGGCGCTTGGAGTACAGGTCGGTGAGGTCGACGAAGTTGGCGCCGACGATCGGGGAGTCCGCGGTCAGGTTGATGTGGTCGCTGATCAGGACCGGCTGGCCGGGGACCCAGCCCTCGCGCAGACCGCCGCAGCCGTTGGTCAGCACGATGATGCCGCAGCCGGCCGCGGCGGCGGTGCGCACGCCGTGGACGACGGTGGCCACGCCGTGGCCCTCGTAGTAGTGGTTGCGGCCGAGGAAGATCAGGGCGCGCTTGTCGCCGATCTTCACCGAGCGGATCGTGCCGGCGTGGCCGGCGACGGCGGGGGCGGGGAAGCCCGGGAGCTCGGTGACCGGGAACTCGGCCACGGTCTCGCCCAGGGCGTCGGCGGCCGGCACCCAGCCGGAGCCCATCACCAGGGCGACGTCGTGCCGCTCGGCACCGGTCAGCTCGCGCAGGCGCTCGGCGGCGGCCTGGGCGGCGGCGTAGGGGTCGGCGGAGACGACCGACTGAGGAGATGCGTTCACGGCTCCGAGGATAGACGGGTTTCGACTACGCGCGTAGAAAATCCGGCGCGGCATGCCGGATCGTTACCCGGTTGACCCGAAAGCACAGCTCGGTGGCGTCTTTCGGGTGACGCCGCTCGTCGGTACGTACAAATCGGTGCGAGGCCGGTGCGAGGCCGGTGCGAGGTCGAACCGCAGTCGGCCCGCGGGCGGTGCGGGCCGGGAGCCGGGCCCGGGTTCAGAGCCGCTTCGCGCTGCGCAGCCCCTTCGCGTACAGGCCGTTGTCGTCCAGTCGCGCGGTGCCGCCCTTGTCGCCGAAGGTCGGGCCGTCCGCCTCCTCCCGGCTGGAGATGTACCGGGGGTGGCCGTCGGTGTCCAGGCCCAGGTAGATGCCGGTGTGGTCGAGCCGGGCGCCGGTGCGGGCGTCGATCTCGAAGAACACCAGGTCGCCGGGCTGGAGCGGGTCGATCGAGGCCGGTCGCAGGGTGGTGTCGGAGCCCGGCGCGGTGGTCAGCGGCAGCACCGGGACGCCCGGGCCGACCCTGGCCAGGCCGTTGGCGCTGCGCGGCAGGCCGGGGCCGGCCACGTCCTTGGAGAGCAGCGGGTAACCGGAGCGGTAGCCGTAGACCATCCGGACGTACCCGGAGCAGTCGAAGGCGCCGTACCGCGTCCTGTCCGGCTGCTTGGCCACCTTGTCGGCGAACGTGTACGGAACGCCGAGGTAGTCGAGGAAGTCGGTCTGCTCCAGCCGCAGGTCGTTGCCCACCGAACCGTTCGGGTTGAGCGGGCCGAAGGAGGCATCGCCCTTGAACCGCACGCCCTTGGCGTCCTTCTCCGGCGCCGCGCCGGCCAGGTACTGGGTGGCCACCGCCAGCACGTCGTCCGCGGTGGAGCCGAGCGACTGCTGGAACCAGGCGCGGAACCAGCCCTCCTGCTCGGCGCCCGGTCGCCACGGCTGCGGCATCAGCCGGACCCAGGTGTCGGTCACCACGGTGGCCGTGGTGGTGCCCGGCTCGGCGAAGGTGCGGCTCGGGCCGGCCAGGACGGCGGTGCGGGCGCTGTCGGTCAGGGTGGCGACCACGCCGCCGCGGGCGTCCCGGACCACCGTGCGGTCGGGTCCGCCCAGCCGCTCGTAGCGGTACTCGGCGGCGGTGCCCTGGGCGGGGCCGGGCACGGCGGTGGTGGTGATCAGCGGTGCGCCGCCGCCCGGGTCCGACGGCCGGTCGTGGTCGCGGTCGCGCAGCTGGACGGTGAGGTAGCCGCTGGCGGCCAGCAGGGCCACGGCGAGGCCGCCGCTGAGCAGGGACTTGCGGGTGACGGGCATCGGGGTCTTCCTGGGGGTTCCTGCGGGATTCCGGGCGAGGGTTCCTGAACGGGGGATCAGGTGCCGGGCAGGGCGCCGAGCAGGACGCCGGCGGTGAGCACCACGTAGTTGGCGAGCGTCACCGTGCTGGTGGCCATCAGGGTGGCCGCCCGGGGCTGGCGGACCAGCTGGTAGGCGATCAGGCCGGGGACGATGAACCCGAGCGTCTGGTTGGCGTACAGGGTGGGCAGTTCGCGCTGGAGGACCAGCATCACGGTGGCCTGCAGCAGCACGCCGATCAGCACCACGGCGGCGAGCAGCCGCTTGCCGTACAGGATCACCAGCTTCTGGACCACCCGGGTGGCGAGGTAGGTCAGCACCGTCACGCCGATCACGATGGCCACCCGCTGGAGGTCCTCGACCAGGGTGAGGGCCAGCCAGCCGGGGGTGATCATGCCGCCGGGGGAGAGGTTGGTGGTCAGGTAGCAGACGAGCGAGAAGACCAGGCCGAGCGCGATGCCGATGGCGGCGATCTCGGGGGTGAGCTCGGTGGGGATCACTGCTGGTCTCCGTGGTGGGGGGTGTGGTGGTGGGGCTCGAACCAGGAGTCGGGGAGCGGTTCGGGGCGGTGGACGGGCCGGTACGCGGAGTCGTACACCGGCTCGGGGTAGAGCGGTTCGGGCTCGTGGTACGGGAGTTCGGGGGCGTCGGGCGCGTCCGGGGCCTCGTCGGGGGCGAGCCGGGCCAGCTCCTCCAGGAACAGTTCGCCCTGGCCGTGGATGTTGCCGACGGCCACCAGCGAGGAGTCCGGCCCGAGTTCGGCCAGCAGTTCGGCGGTGAGCCGGGCCGGGTCGCGCTTGTCGCCGCCGAGGTCGACCACCCGGCCGGACCACCCGGCCGGGATGCCGTCCCGGGCGCTCCTGGTGGGGTGGCCGATCAGGAACACGGCGTCCGGGTCGAGGTCGGGCACGATCTGGCCCATCTGGCCGTTGCGCTCCACCCGGTCCGGGCGGCAGTTGATCACCACGTTGAGCGGGCGGTGGATCGCGCCCAGGCCCTCCAGCTGGCGGACGTTCATCAGCGTGGACTCGGGGTCGTTGGCGGCGAAGACATTGGCGAAGCGCAGCCGCTTGCCGTCCTCGGTGCGGTAGCGCTCGACCGACAGCACGCCCGGGTCCGGCGGGGCCGCCCACATGCCCCGTAGCGCGGTCCGCCGCTCCACGCCGAGGAGTTCGGCGACGGCCAGGGCGATCGCCACGTTCTCCTTGAAGGTGAACCAGCTGAACCCGCGCAGCTCCTCGTCGGTGACCGACTCCGGGTCCACCACGATCAGCTCGCAGTCGCGCCGGGCCGCCTCCGCGCGCAGGATGTGCGCGCGCTCCCGCTCGGCGGTGACGCACACCCCACCGACCGGCATCGAGCGGGACAGCGAGCGGGCGACGTCGTCCAGGGTCGGGCCCATCTCGGCGAGGTGGTCCTCGCGGACGTTGCACAGCACGCCGATGGTGGAGCGGATCAGCTTGGTCTGGTTGACCTCCTGGAGCGCCGGCATGACGGCCATGCACTCGATCACCAGGGCGTCCGGCCGGTAGGTGGCGGCGCGGCGGACGATGCCGATCTGCTCGACCACGTTGGCGATGCCGAACTTGCGGTAGACCGGCTCCTCGGTGGCGTCCGGGTGGATGAACCGGGCCGCCGTGCCGGTGGTCTTGGCGACCGTCACCAGCCCGCCGCCGCGCAGCGCGCCCGCGCAGAGCCGGGTGATCGAGCTCTTGCCGCGGATGCCGTTGACCAGCACCCGGGTCGGGATCTGTTCCAGCGCGGCGAAGTGCCGGCGCTGCTCGACGATGCCGGCCACCAGCAGCACGGCGCAGCACACCAGCAGCACGACGTAGAGGAAGAGCACGGGAGGTCCTTCGGGCGGGGCTCAGCGGGCGTGCGCGGGCACGGGGACGGACTCGGGGGCGGCGGTGCGGCGGGGGCGGGCCGGCTCCTGACGGACGAGTTCCTGGCGGATCAGCTCCAGGCTCCGGGCGACGGCGCCGACCTCGTCGTGGTGGACGGGGTAGAGGACCGTCCGGCGGTCCCCGGCGGCCAGCGCCTCGGCGCTCGCCGCGAGCCGGCGCAGCGGCAGGCCGACCGCGATGAACAGCCAGCCGAGGCAGAGCGCGGCCGCGGCCAGGCCGAGCATGCCGGCCAGTACGGTCCGCCGGTCGGCCCGGTTCTCGTCCAGGTGCAGCCACGCCACCGGGTGGGCGGTGACCACCGACCAGCCCAGCTTGGCCACGCTGCCGTTGCCGCCGAGCGGGGCGGCGGCGAACAGCGCCGGGTCGCCGCCGCCGCGCAGCACCTCGGCGGCGGCCGACTTCTTCGCCTGGGCCAGCAGGGCCCTGGCACGGCCCTCGGGCAGCTCGCCGAAGGAGCTGTAGCCCTCGTTGGCGGCGAGTACCCGCTGCCGTTCGTCGACCAGCCAGACCCGGCCGAGGCCGGGGCGGACCAGCAGCCCGCTGAGGAAGTCCGTCTTGAACTCGCCGATCAGCACGGGCCCCGGCGGCTCGGCGGCGCCCTCCGCCTCCGCGTCGGCGGGGGCGGCGGTGAGGGCCGCGCGGGCGGCGATCCTGGGTTCCCGGCCGGAACTGTTGAGCAGCAGCACGCCGCTCGCGCCGAGGGCCTGCGGGCCGGTGCGGTGCGGGGTGTCGCCGGCGTGCGCGAGGACCTCGCCGTTCGCGCCGAGGACGTACAGCGCGCGGTAGCGGTCGTGCTCGGCGAGGGTGGCGCGCAGCAGGGCGTCGGCCTTGCCGACGGAGGCGCCGGCGAGTTCGGGGGCGAGCGAACGCAGGTCCGCGTAACCCTCGTTGAGCGCCTGGCGGATCCGGTCGGCGGCGGTGTCGGTGCGGTCGCGCTGGCCCGCCACCACCTGGGTGGGGACCCGTACGGTCGGGTCGTTGCCGCCCAGGAACAGCAGCGGGCCGGACCAGCCGAGCACCAGGACGGCGCACAGCGCCAGCGGCAGCGCGGTGCCGGGGCGGCGCTTCGGCGCGGCGGGGGCCGGCGGGCGGGCCGGGTCGAGGAGTTGCAGCCGCAGCTCCTCCAGGGCGCGGGCGATCCGGCCGGCCTCCCCCCGTTTCGGGCCGCGGACCGGCAGGTCGAGCCGTTCGCCGCGGGTGAGCCGGCGGGACTCCAGGAACAGCCGCAGCAGCGGCCGCTGGAGGCTGCGGCTGAGGTACCACGCGAGCAGCAGGGCCAGGGCGAGCAGCGCGCCGGCGGCGGCCAGGCCGAGCGCGGGGTGGCGCAGGCTGCCGGGCTTGCCGTCGACGGTGCTGGTGGAGACCACGGTCAGGCCGAGCGGGGCGGCCGGGTCGTGCCCGCCCGCGGTGCCGACGGCGGCGTAGCCGGCGACCCGGCGCACGCCCTTGGCGTCCGGGCTGCCGGACAGGCTGCCGGCGGCCGTCCCGCCGGGCGCCGGGCGTTCGCGGGCGGCGCGCTCCCGGGCACCGGTGACCACGGCGCGGTCGGCCTCGGCGCCGAGTTCGGCGCCGGTGCTGTCCAGGACGGCGCCGGCGGCGTCGAGGACCTGGATGGTCTGTTCCTTGCGGGTCGCGATGCCGGGCAGCCGCAGGTTGTCGGAGGCGACCAGCAGGGCGCGGCCGTCGGCCTTGGTGGCGACCAGGGCGAAGGTGAGCAGCCGGGTGCCGGCGGCGGAGGGCACCAGGACGGGCGCGGGCGCGGTGTCGGTGACCCGGCTGAGGTCGAGGCCGGCCAGCGGCACGGTCTCGCCGCGGGCGGCGAGCAGCCGGCCGGTGTCGGGGCGGACCACCACCGTGCCGCGCCACTTGTGGTACGCCTGGCCGAGTGCGGACAGCACCGCGGTCGGCTCGGCGGGCGCGGCGTCGTAGCGGGCGGCGGCCCGGCGCAGGTCGGTGGCGCTCTCGTGCAGCCCGGCGCGCAGCGAGGCCGCGGTGTCCTCGGCGGCGTACTGGTGGGACTCCCGGACGGCCTGCGGGGTGTCGTCGACGCGCAGCCCGCCGACGGCGAGCGCGGTGATGGCGGCGACGGCGAGCAGCAGCACCAGCAGCAGCGCGATGGGCGGGCGGATGCCTCCCAGCAGCGGCATGTCGGCCCGGCGGCGATAGCGGTGCTGTCGCGGCGGGTTGGGTGCCGTGCTCACGGGGCCTCGTTCTTCTCGGGGCTCGGCGCACCTGTCCCCGGGAGGTCCGCCGGCCTTCTCGTCGGTCAAGCGCTGATCAAGAGTCGGTCAAGCCGGAACAGCGTACGAAGGAGATTTCGAAAAGTTGTCACGTTCCGGTGTCGATCGGATGCCGCTTCGGGATCTCTTTCCGTGGACCGGGCGTGGTGCGCGGCCCCAGGTGGCCCCCGGCGGTCCTCGGCGGGCGGCACGGTAGGTTCGACGGCCATGGAGACTCGGGGTTCGCGACGCCCGTTGCTGCTGTCGGCGGCGGTGCTGCTGGTGCTGGCGGCGCTCGCGGCGGTGCTGACGCTGGCCGTGCGCGGCTCCGACGGGCGGCCGTCGGCGGCGGGCGCCGCGGCGGGCCGGAGCGGACCGACCGGGCCCGCCCCGGTGGACCTGGCGGCCCTGGTCGACGGGTACACCGCCGGGTTCACCCCGGGCGGCCCGTACACCGCGCCGGACGCCGGGCAGCGCCGGGCGATCGCCGACGGTGTGCTCGGCGCGCTGGACGGGCAGGCCGAGCAGGCCGGGCGCTCACTGGCGCGGGTCGGCTACCGGCTCACCGAGTTCACCGAGGCGGCGACCGGCCGCCGGGTGGCGGAGATCGCCGACGGCGCGGACGCCGACGGCACGGACGCCGGGAGCCGCGGCTGGGGCCGGGTCTACCTGGACCTCTCGGCCCGGGCGGGCTGGTCCGTGCAGGTGCCCCACCCGGTCTCGGACGCCCGTACCGAGGCGCTCGGGGTGGACCTCTTCCGGGCCGAGCCGGGCGGGGTGCTGGTGCTCGCCGGGGCGCACCGCCGGGCCGGGGCGGACGGCGCCTCGGACGTCGCGCACCGCGCCGACACGGTCTTCGCGGCGGTGGTCGAGGCGCTCACCGGGCGCGGCCTGCCCGGCATCCAGGTGCACGGCTTCGACGAGGGCAGCCTGCCCGGGCAGGACGCGGTGGTCTCCAGCGGCGCCGGCCAGCCGGGCCCGGCCGCCGAGCTGACCGCCACCGGGCTGGGCAGGGCCGGGTACGCGGCCTGTCGGGCCTGGCGGGAGAAGTGCGGGCAGCTCGGGGGCACCACCAACGTCGAGGGCCGGTTCGCGGCCGGGCTCGGCGTGCCGTGGCTGCACGTCGAGCTGGGCAACGGGCTGCGCACCGAGCCGGCCCGCCGTGCGGAGGTGGCCGGGGTGCTGGCGCAGACGGTCCGCGGCTGGGCTGCGGGCCGGAGCTAGTGGGGCCAGGGGCTAGCAGGGGCGGCGGCGCAGGTCCATCACGTAGTCGTGCGGGGCGCCGGCGCTCTCCGCGGCGTCGGCGACCAGGCCGAGGTAGCGGGCCGCGGGCAGGCCGCCCTCGTAGTCGTTGAGCACGTACGTCCAGACCGGGGTGTCGCCGTCCAGGGTCTGCGCGCGCAGTTTGATCTTGCGGTAGATGCCGAGCTGGACGCCCTCCCAGCGGTCCAGGCCCTCCTCGTCCATCGGCGCGACGTCGTACAACGAGACGAAGACCCGGTCCTTGCCGTCCTCGACGACGGTGGCCAACGAGCCCTCCCAGCCGAGCTGTTCACCGCCGAAGGTGAGCCGCCAGCCGTCCAGCCACCCGGTGCCGCGCAGTGGTGAGTGCGGGGCGCGGCGGGTCATCTGCCGTGCATCGAGGTTGGTGGCATACGCGGCGTAAAGGGGCATGAGGGGAAGACTAGCCCGGCCGGTGGACGGTCCGTGGCGACTGGGCGATCGCACAGAAGCCCGGACCCCGGCGTGGCGGCGCTCCCGGCGTGCGGGACAATGGTGCACGTGACTCGGATCGTGATCATCGGTGGCGGACCCGGCGGCTACGAGGCTGCGCTGGTGGCCGCGCAGCTCGGCGCGGAGGTGACCGTCGTCGACCGCGACGGTCTGGGCGGATCGGCGGTGCTCACCGACTGCGTGCCGTCGAAGACCCTGATCGCGACCGCGGAGGTGATGACCACCTTCGACAGCTCGTACGAGGAGCTGGGCATCACCGTCGCGCAGGACGAGGCCGCGGACGCGGCCAAGGTCATCGGCGTGGACCTGGGCAAGGTCAACCGCCGTGTGAAGCGACTGGCGATCGCGCAGTCCCACGACATCACCCAGTCGGTCACCCGGGCCGGGGTCACCGTGCTGCGCGGCCGCGGCCGGCTCGGCGGCGGCGGGCAGGCGGTGGACGGCTCCCGCGAGGTGCTGGTGGACGCGCCGGACGGCACCGTCCAGTCGCTGCGCGCCGACGCGGTGCTGATCGCCACCGGCGCCCACCCCCGCGAGCTGCCGGACGCCCAGCCGGACGGCGAGCGGATCCTCACCTGGACCCAGGTGTACGACCTGGAGGAGCTGCCCCGCGAGCTGATCGTGGTCGGCTCCGGTGTGACCGGCGCGGAGTTCGCGGGTGCCTACCAGGCGCTCGGCTCCAAGGTCACCCTGGTCTCCAGCCGTGACCGGGTGCTGCCGGGCGAGGACCCGGACGCCGCCGAGGTGCTGGAGGACGTCTTCCGCCGCCGCGGCATGAACGTGATGGGCCGCTCGCGCGCCGAGAGCGTCAAGCGGATCGGCGACCGGGTCGAGGTGGCCCTCGCCGACGGCAAGGTGATCGAGGGCACGCACTGCCTGATGGCGGTCGGCTCGATCCCCAACACCGCGGAGATGGGCCTGGAGGAGGCCGGGGTCAAGCTCAACGACTGGGGCCAGATCCAGGTCGACCGGGTCTCCCGCACCAGCGCCCCGGGCGTCTACGCGGCCGGCGACTGCACCGGCGTCTTCATGCTCGCCTCGGTGGCGGCCATGCAGGGCCGGATCGCGATGTACCACGCGCTCGGCGACGCGGTGCAGCCGCTGAACCTGAAGACCGTCGCCTCCAACGTCTTCACCGACCCGGAGATCGCCACCGTCGGCTACACCGCGGCCGATGTGGAGTGCGGCAAGATGGACGCGGTCGTGGTCAAGCTGCCGCTGCGCGGCAACCCGCGGGCGAAGATGCAGGGCATCCGGGACGGCTTCGTGAAGCTGTTCTGCCGCCCGGGCACCGGCATCGTGGTGGGCGGCGTGGTCGTCGCCCCGCGGGCCAGCGAGCTCATCCACCCGATCGCGCTCGCGGTGGACGCCAATCTGACCGTCGAACAGGTGGCCAGCGCCTTCACCGTCTACCCGTCGGTCTCCGGCTCGACCGCCGAGGCCGCCCGGCAGCTGCACATCCGCAAGCGGGTCGAGGGCGAATCCTGAACCTCCGGCGCACAGTTGAGGGCGGCTGCCGATCGGCGGCCGCCCTTCGCGCAGGAGTGATCGTCACCCGGACGGCGGGCGCGGTCCCGGGCTGCTGACGGCGCGTATTGTACGGTCACGCGCCGCTCTTGCGTGAGCAATTCCAGCTACTAGCTGCAAACGCCTGAAAGCAGACGGTCACGCACGTTACCGTCGGTTCTGTGTTTGCAGCAGAACGTCGCCAGTTGATCCTCGAAATGGTGCGCGCCAACGGAGCGGTCTCGCTCCGGGAGTTGGCCCGCGTCGTCCAGACCTCCGAAGTGACCGTGCGCCGCGACGTACGGGCCCTGGAGGCAGAAGGGCTCCTCGACCGCCGGCACGGCGGCGCGGTGCTCCCCGGCGGCTTCAGCCGCGAACCCGGCTACCCGCAGAAGACCCACCTCTCCGCGGCGGAGAAGAGCGCCATCGCGGACCTCGCCGCCGGCCTGGTGGAGGAGGGGGACGCGGTGGTGGTCGGCGCCGGCACCACCACCCAGGAGCTGGCCCGCAGGCTGGCCAGGGTGCCCGGCCTCACCGTGGTCACCAACTCGCTGCTGGTCGCCCAGGCGCTGGCGCACGCCAACCGGGTGGAGGTGGTGATGACCGGCGGCACCCTGCGGGGTTCCAACTACGCGCTGGTCGGCAGCGGTGCCGAGCAGTCCCTGCACGGGCTGAGGGTCTCCAAGGCCTTCATCTCCGGCAGCGGGCTGACCGCGGAGCGGGGCCTGTCCACCGCCAACATGCTGTCCGCGAGCGTGGACCGGGCGCTGGTGCAGTCGGCCAACGAGGTCATCGTCCTCGCCGACCACACCAAGCTCGGCGCGGACTCCATGTTCCAGACCGTGCCCACCGAGAACATCACCCGGCTGGTCACGGACGAGCAGGCGACCGCCGACGACGGCACCGCCCGGGAACTCGACGCGATCGCCGACTGCGGGGTGCAGATCGACCTGGCGCCGCTCGGCGCCGCCCCCACCGGGGACGCCCCGGTGCACGGCACCGGCAGCGGGCCCGTCCACCAGACCCAGCCCGGCCCGCTGGCACGCCGCCCCGCCCCGCCCCCCGGCGGCGCCCCGCTGCCCGGCCAGCGCCGGCCGGGCGCGCACGGCGGTCCGGCCGGGCCGGGCGGCATGCCGACCCGGCTGGCCGAGCTGGGCCTCCCGCGCGGGCGCTGAGGGCCCGTACAGCCGCGCGAACGCGGCCGGCCCGCACCCCCCGAGGGGGTACGGGCCGGCCGGTGCTCCAGGGAGCGTGTCAGTCCTTGATCTCGCACAGCGCGGCGCCGCTGCTGACGCTCGCGCCCACCTCGGCCTTGAGGCCGACGACGGTGCCCGCCTTGTGCGCGTTCAGCGGCTGCTCCATCTTCATCGCCTCCAGGACCACGATCAGCTCGCCCTCGGCGACGACCTGGCCCTCCTCGACGGCGACCTTGACGATGGTGCCCTGCATCGGCGAGGCCAGGGTGTCACCGCTGACGGCCGAACCGGCCTTCTTGGCGCCCACCCGGCGCTTGGCCTTCGCGGCACCCGCGGCACCGGCCGCCGGGGCCGCCGAGACGCCCAGCGAGGACGGCAGCGAGACCTCGATCCGCTTGCCGCCGACCTCGACCACGACGGTCTCGCGGCCCTCGGCCTCCTCGCCGTCGCCGGCCGCGCCCGCGAACGGCGGGATGGTGTTGTCGAACTCGGTCTCGATCCAGCGGGTGTAGATCGTGAACGGGCCCTCGCCGCCGTGCACCTCGGGCGCGAACGCCGGGTCGGTGACGACCGCCTGGTGGAACGGGATGGCGGTGGCCATGCCCTCCACCTTGAACTCGTTCAGCGCGCGGCGGGCCCGCTCCAGGGCCTGCTTGCGGTCCCGGCCGGAGACGATCAGCTTGGCCAGCAGGGAGTCCCAGGCCGGACCGATGACCGAGCCGGTCTCCACGCCGGAGTCCAGCCGGACACCCGGGCCGGACGGCGGCGCGAACAGCGTCACGGTGCCGGGCGCGGGCAGGAAGCCCCGACCCGGGTCCTCGCCGTTGATGCGGAACTCGAACGAGTGGCCGCGCACCTCGGGGTCGCCGTAGCCCAGTTCCTCGCCGTCGGCGATCCGGAACATCTCGCGGACCAGGTCGAGTCCGGTGACCTCCTCGGTGACCGGGTGCTCGACCTGCAGCCGGGTGTTGACCTCCAGGAAGGAGATCGTGCCGTCCAGCGCCACCAGGAACTCGCAGGTCCCGGCGCCCTCGTAGCCGGCCTCCTTCAGGATGGCCTTGGACGCCCGGTACAGCTCGGCGTTCTGCTCGGCGGTCAGGAACGGCGCGGGCGCCTCCTCGACCAGCTTCTGGTGCCGGCGCTGGAGCGAGCAGTCACGGGTGGAGACGACCACCACGTTGCCGTGCTTGTCCGCGAGGCACTGGGTCTCCACGTGCCGCGGGTTGTCCAGGTAGCGCTCGACGAAGCACTCGCCGCGGCCGAAGGCGGCGACGGCCTCGCGCACCGCGGACTCGTACAGCTCCGGGATCTCCTCCAGCGTGCGGGCGACCTTGAGGCCGCGGCCGCCGCCGCCGAAGGCCGCCTTGATGGCGACCGGAAGGCCGTGCTCCCGGGCGAACACGACCACCTCGTCGGCACCCGAGACCGGGTCCGGGGTGCCGGCGACCAGCGGCGCGCCGGCGCGCTGCGCCACGTGCCGGGCCGTGACCTTGTCACCGAGGTCGCGGATGGCCTGCGGGGGCGGGCCGATCCAGGTCAGGCCCGCGTCGAGGACGGCCTGGGCGAAGTCGGCGTTCTCCGACAGGAACCCGTAGCCGGGGTGGATGGCGTCGGCCCCGGAGTCCGCCGCGGCCTTCAGGACCTTGGCGATGTCCAGGTAACTGGTGCCGGGGGTGTCTCCACCCAGCGCGTAAGCCTCGTCGGCCGCGCGGACGTGCAGCGCATCCCGGTCCGGCTCGGCGTAGACGGCGACGCTGGCGATACCGGCGTCCGAGCAGGCCCGGGCGACGCGGACGGCGATTTCCCCGCGGTTGGCGATGAGCACCTTGCGCACTGTGGCTCCCTTCTTGAACCTGGTCGAGTTTATGGATTCCTGGGCGGTACCGGCGAGTAGCCCCAGGTTGTGAACTATCCCACACGGACGGTGATGAATTTCCGGGGCCCGTCGGCCGCCCGTCCGGTGACGCCGCAGGTCGCGGCCGGTGCGGTCGAACCGGCCGGATCCACAGCGGGTGACCGGGCGTTGTCCGGTGCCCCGGTGGCATCGGACACACTCTCGCGCGGGCGGCTCAAAGGACGGTGGAACGGGCGGCGGGGCGCCGCGCTCCCGTGGGCCCGGCCGTCAGGCCCAGAGGTCGACCAGCCGGACGTCCAGGTCGGCGAGCAGGGCGCGCAGCAGCGGCAGCGAGAGGCCGATGACGTTGCCCGGGTCGCCGTCGATGCCCTCGATGAACGGCGCCGAGCGCCCGTCCAGGGTGAACGCCCCGGCGACGTGCAGGGGCTCGCCGGAGGCCACGTAGGCGGCGATCTCGGCGTCGTCCGGGGTGCCGAAGCGGACGGTGGTGGACGCGGTCGCCGAGGACTGCCGGCCGGTCGCGGTGTCGATCACGCAGTGGCCGGTGCGCAGCACCCCGGCGCGACCGCGCATCGACTGCCAGCGGGCGAGCGCCTCGGTGGCGTCGGCGGGCTTGCCGAGGGCCTGGCCGTCCAGCTCCAGGACGGAGTCGCAGCCGATCACCAGCTCGCCGCCGGTCAGTTCGGCGGCGACCGCCTTCGCCTTCGCCTCGGCCAGCACCAGGGCGAGTTCGGCCGGGGTGGCGGCGCTGATCGCGTCCTCGTCGACGCCGCTGACCACCACGCGCGGGTCGAGGCCCGCTTGGCGCAGCAGTCCGAGGCGGGCGGGGGAGGCGGAGGCGAGGACGAGGATGCGCTGGTCGGTCATGCCCCTCAGGGTAGGGGGTGCCGGTGTCCGCCATTCGGGTGAACGACGGCCACCGCAGTCGGATCAGCGGCGGTCACAGCAGGAGGAGGACGGCGGCCACCATCGCGAGGGCGGCGAGCACCCGGCCGGCCCGGTGCAGCCGCTCCATCATCCGGCGGGCCTCCGGGGAGGGCTCGTCGCGGGGGTCTGACCAGAGCACACGTCCAGGGTGCGCCGCGCCCGGCCCCGGGCGCCTGAGTATCCGTACTCAGCTTTCGGGCAATCCGGGCGGACGGGCCCGAACGGGTGCGGGGGGGGGGGGGGGGGGGGGGGGGGGGGGGCCCCCCCCCCCCCCCCCCCCCCCACCCGGCGGATCAGCTCGCCCAGCCGGACGTCCGCCAGGCGTTGACGCCCGGGTGGACGGCCGGGCGGAACAGGCGGGAGCGGTCGTTCCAGGGGGCGGCCGGGCCGGCACCGGCCAGGCGTGCCGCCTCGGCGGCGGCCTGCGCGGCGGCGGCCCGGGCCTGGACCACCGCCAGGACGGCGGCGAGCTCCTCGGGGGTCGGCTGCCCGTGCAGCACGTGGATCGGGGCCATGGCTCAATTCTCTCCCGACGGGGGCCTACAGGGGGATGTTGCCGTGCTTCTTCGGCGGCAGCACCTCGCGCTTGCCGCGCAGCGCCCGCAGACCCCGGACGATGTGCCGGCGGGTCTCGCTCGGCGGGATCACCGCGTCCACGTAGCCGCGCTCGGCCGCCAGGTACGGGTTCAGCAGGGTGTCCTCGTACGAGGCGATCAGCTCGGCCCGCTTCTGCTCGGCGCCGCCCGCCGCCCCGGCCTCGGCGATCTCCCGCCGGTGCAGGATGTTGACCGCGCCCTGCGCGCCCATCACCGCGATCTGCGCGGTCGGCCAGGCCAGGTTGAGGTCGGCGCCCAGGTGCTTGGAGCCCATGACGTCGTACGCGCCGCCGAAGGCCTTGCGGGTGATCACGGTGATCAGCGGGACGGTCGCCTCGGCGTAGGCGTAGATCAGCTTGGCGCCGCGGCGGATGATGCCGTCCCACTCCTGCTCGGTGCCGGGCAGGAAGCCGGGCACGTCGACGAAGGTCAGCACCGGGATGTTGAAGGAGTCGCAGGTCCGGATGAAACGGGCGGCCTTCTCGCTGGCGTTGATGTCCAGGCAGCCGGCCAGGTCCATCGGCTGGTTGCCGACGATGCCGACGGACTGGCCCTCGACCCGGCCGAAGCCGGTGATGATGTTGCCCGCGTACAGCGGCTGGGTCTCCAGGAACTCGCCGTCGTCGACGATGTGCTCGATCACCTTGCGCATGTCGTACGGCTGGTTCGCCGAGTCCGGCACGATGGCGTCGAGTTCGAGGTCCTCGTCGGTGACGGTGAGGTCCGCCTGCTCGGGGTAGGACGGCGGGTCCGACAGGTTGTTGGAGGGCAGGTACGAGAGCAGGCTCTTGACGTACTCGACGGCCTCCTTCTCGTCGGTGGCCAGGTAGTGCGCGTTGCCGGACTTGCTGTTGTGGGTGCGGGCGCCGCCCAGTTCCTCCATGCCGACGTCCTCGCCGGTCACGGTCTTGATCACGTCCGGGCCGGTGATGAACATGTGCGAGGTCCGGTCGGCCATCACCACGAAGTCGGTGATCGCGGGGGAGTACACCGCGCCGCCCGCGCAGGGGCCCATGATCAGCGAGATCTGCGGGATCACGCCCGAGGCGTGCACGTTGCGGCGGAAGATCTCGCCGTACAGGCCGAGCGAGACCACGCCCTCCTGGATCCGGGCGCCGCCGGAGTCGTTGATGCCGATGACCGGGCAGCCGGTCTTCAGCGCGAAGTCCATCACCTTGACGATCTTCTCGCCGAACACCTCGCCCAGGGAGCCGCCGAACACGGTGAAGTCCTGGGCGAAGACGGCGACCTGGCGGCCGTCCACGGTGCCGTAGCCGGTCACCACGCCGTCGCCGTACGGGCGGTTCCGCTCCTGCCCGAAGTTCGTCGAGCGGTGCCGGGCGAACTCGTCGAACTCGACGAAGGAGTCCTCGTCCAGCAGCTCCGCGACCCGCTCGCGGGCCGTCAGCTTGCCCTTGGCGTGCTGCTTCTCCACGGCCGCGGCGGAGCCGGAGTGCACCGCCTCGTCGAGCCTGCGCCGCAGGTCGGCGAGCTTGCCGGCGGTGGTGTGGGGGTCGTACGGCGCCTCGGTCATCCGGTGGCTCTCCCTGATCCATGGGCCGCGACCTGTTCGAGTGCGCGCGGGCCGGAGTGGGGGCCCGCGCATGAGGGCAGGGCGGCGCTGCGAACTACCGTTGGGTAGCGTAGCCAGCGCGCGGGCCCGGACGTCACGTCCTGGCGTTATGGCCATCGACACAGTGTGTCAACGCGCGTTCTGCGGGACGATGGGGCGGCCTACGCCCCCGGCGTCCGCACACCCCCTAGTGTTCTGGACCATGACCGCACCCGACTCCCCCCGCCGCAGTGGACTGCGCGGTTTCGGCCACGCCGGACCGTCGCCGTGGACCGACCTGGACCGCCCGCCGCTGGACGAGGCGGCGCTGCGCCGCGACCTGCTGGTCCCGGACGGGCTCTGGACCTCGGTGGACGTCGTCGCCGAGACCGGCTCCACCAACAACGACCTCGCCGCCCGCGCCCGGGCCGGCGCCCCGCAGGGCGCGGTGCTGGTCGCCGAGGTGCAGAACGCCGGGCGCGGCCGGCTGGAGCGCCAGTGGAGCGCCCCGGCCCGCTCCGGGCTGTTCCTGTCCGTCCTGCTGCGCCCCGAGGAGGTGCCGGTCGAACGCTACGGCTGGCTGCCGATCCTGGTCGGGGTGGCCACCGCCAGCACGCTGAGCCGGGTCGCCGGGGTCGAGGTCGGGCTGAAGTGGCCCAACGACCTCCAGGTGGAGATCGACGGCGCCGAGCGCAAGCTCGGCGGCATCCTCACCGAGCTGAGCGGTGGCGCCGTGGTCGCGGGCCTCGGCATCAACGTCTCGCTGCGCGAGCCCGAACTGCCCGTCCCCACCGCCGCCTCGCTCGCGCTGGCCGGCGCCGAGGTCACCGACCGGTCCACCCTGCTGCGCGCCCTGCTGCGCGAGTTCGCCGGGTTGTACCGCACCTGGACGGCCGCCGCCGGCGACCCGCACACCAGCGAGCTGCTCCGCGCCTACGCGGACCGCTGCACCACGCTCGGCCGCCAGGTGAAGGTGCACCTGCCGGGCGACCGGGAGCTGGTCGGCGAGGCGGTGGCGATCGACGGCGACGGCCGCCTGGTGGTCCGCACCCCCGACGGCGCACGCCGGGCGGTCGGCGCGGGGGACGTCGTCCACGTGCGCCCCGAGCCCCGCTGAACGGCACTCTTCACCTCTCCTTGACCCGGGCTGATGCCCCGGATCGCGCGATTCCGTGCGAACATTCCACCTGGCAGCGGTGTGAGGCGCGCCACTGCCCGCCGGGTGGCGGGCGCGCCCGGACAGGCAGGACACGAGGCGAGTGCGGCGACCGCACGGGGACGGACCGGTGGCAGAGGACGGCAGCAGCGGCGCGACATCGGGGACCCACGACCCCACGGTCGCGCTCGAACTGGAACGCCTGATCCTGGACGCGCCACGCCGCTACACCCCGTACCAGGCCGCGCGGGCCGCCGACGTCCCGATGGAGCTGGCGACCCGCTTCTGGCGGGCCATGGGCTTCCCCGACATCGGCCAGTCCCGGGCCCTCACCGACGGCGACGTGATCGCCCTGCGCCGGCTCGCCGGCCTGGTCGAGTCCGGCCTGCTCAGCGAGTCGATGGCGATCCAGGTGGCCCGCTCCACCGGCCAGACCACCGCCCGGCTGGCCGGCTGGCAGATGGACACCTTCCTGGAGAACCTCACCCAGGCCGTCGAGCCCGGCCTGACCCGCGCCGACGTCGCCTACCCGCTGGTCGAGCTGCTGCTGCCGGAGCTGGAGCAGTTCCTGGTGTACGTCTGGCGCCGCCAGCTCGCCGCCGTCACCGGCCGGGTGGTCCAGGCCGCCGAGGACAACGAGATCACCAGCGGCCGCCTCGCGGTGGGCTTCGCCGACCTGGTCGGCTTCACCCGGCTGTCGCGGCGGCTGGAGGAGGAGGAGCTCGGCGAACTCGTCGAGACCTTCGAGAACACCTGTTCGGACCTGATCGCCGGGCAGGGCGGCCGGGTCATCAAGACCCTCGGCGACGAGATCCTCTACGTCTCCGAGGACCCGGTCACCGCCGCCGAGATCGCGCTCAGCCTGATCGAGGCCCTCGCCGAGGACGAGACCATCCCCGCGCTGCGGGTCGGCATGGCCTTCGGCACGGTCACCTCGCGGATGGGCGACGTCTTCGGCACCACCGTGAACCTGGCCAGCCGGCTCACCTCGATCGCGCCCAAGGACGCGGTGCTGATCGACGGCGAGTTCGCCGCCGCGCTGGAGCAGTACGGCAGCGTGGCCCCGCCGGACGCGGACGGCCCCGGCCTCGCCGAGGCGCTGTCGGCCGCCGCCGGGATGCCCGCCTCGGGCCTGCCGGTGCCGGGCCTGGACGCCGGGCACCGGTTCCACCTGCAGCCGATGTGGCGCCGGCCGGTGCGCGGGCTCGGGCTGGTCGAGCCGTGGCTGCTGTCGCGGCGGCTGAAGCCGGAGTAGGCCTCCGCCGCTGCCCCTCCCGGGCCCTTCTCGCGCCTCTCCTGGAGCCTTTCCGCTCTCTTCCGGGCCCCTTCCGGTCTTCTCCTGTGCCCTTCCCGGCTTTTCCCGGGCCTTTCCAGCCTTCCCCGGCCCTTTCCAGGACGTGGCCCCGGGCCGGTCCCGATGCTTGGGGTGCCGAACGGTTGAAACCCGTACGGTCGGTTGCGGGTCCGCCCCGGCAAACGGGGCATAACCGAACGAAACCGCCATAGTCTTGGTGAAAGCGGCCGGGTGGGTGCGGCCGCCGTCGGGGGTCCGGCAGGACCGGGCACAGGGAGCGAGGCGAGCCGGTGAGCAGCGAGGCGATCATGACGGACCGCGGCTGCGACTGCGGCGGCCCGCGGCTGTCCGGCCAACTGCCCGACCTGCGGCTGCAGTCCGTGGTCGAGCTGGCCCAGGACATGGCCCGCGCGCTCACCCCGCTGGAGGCCGTCCGGGCCGCCGCCGCCCGCGCCACCGAGGCACTCGGGGCGACCATGGCGGCCGTCTCCGTCTGGGACCGCGAATCCGGCCGGCTCCGGGTCCTGGTCAACCACGGGGAGCTCGCGCCCGGCGAGGAGGAACTGCCCGAGGACGAGTCCTACCCCGTCGCCGACTTCCCCGAGATCGTCACCTATCTGGAGGAGCGCTGGACCACCGGGCGCCTCCCTCGGGCCTGGCTGCAGACCGCCGAGAACGCCGAACCGCACGCCGGACACGCCCACCCCACTGCCGGCGCGTACTGCCAGGAACGCGCCGCGGCGCTGCGTCGGCGAGGCCGCGCCTGCTGCGTGGTCGCCCCGATCGTCCTGCACGGGCAGGCCTGGGGCGAGCTGTACCTGGCCCGCAGCGTCGGGAAGCCCGGGTTCGTCGCCGCCGACGCCGACTACGCGACCCTGCTCGCGGCCCAGATCTCGGCCGGCCTCGCCCAGACCGAACGCCTCGCCGACCTGCGCAAACTCGCCTTCTCCGACCCGCTCACCGGCCTCGCCAACCGGCGCGCCGTCGACGCCCGGCTGGAGAGCGCCCTCACGGCGCACAACCGGGACAACACCGTGGTCTCGCTCGTCGTCTGCGACGTCAACGGCCTCAAGCGGGTCAACGACCAGCTCGGCCACGAAATGGGCGACCGGCTGCTCGAACGGTTCGCCCACCAGCTCTCGGTCGCCGCGGCCAAACTCCCCGGCAGCCTCGCCGCCCGCCTCGGCGGCGACGAGTTCTGCCTGCTCGCCGAGGGGCAGAAGGCCGACGAGGTCGTCGCCGTCGCCGAGGAGCTCTGCGCCAGGGCCCTGGCCCTGTCCGAAGGCGAGGGCGTCGCCTGCGGCGTCGCCTCCACCGGCGACTCCATCGGCCCGGTCACCACCCCCGACCGGCTCTTCCGGCTCGCCGACGCCGCCCAGTACCGGGCCAAGGCCGCCCGGGCCGCCCACCCCGTCGTCGCCGGGCGCAGCCACGGCCCCGGCTTCTCGCCCGACCCCACCGTGCTGCTCGCCGACGCCGCCGACCCGCACCACCGGGCCGACGGACGCGCCCGCCCGGGCCGGGCCGGGGCGGGCGACCGGCGGCGCTTCCGGGGCGCCGCGCACAGCGCCGACCCGGGCCAGCTGCTCACCGCCGTCCTCGCGGCCCTCGACCAGGCCGCCGCCGCCCGCGCCGTCCACCCCGCCGACACCCTCGGCAAGCTCGTCGTCGTCGCCGAGGCCTCCGCCCGGCTGCTCGACGCCGTCGGCTGGTGGGTCTCCTACGTCCCGCCCGGCTCCCACCTCATGCGCACCGCCCAGCACGCCGTCTACCGGATGACCAGCGGCCCCAGCAGCACCCGCGCCGAGACCCAGCGGGCCCAGATCGAGGCCCCGGACGCCGTCTTCGACCTGCGCCACTACCCGATGACCCGCCGCGCCGTCCGCGGCGGCGCCTTCGCCCTGCGCGCCGGCGCGGCCGGCAACGACCCGGCCGAGGAGGCCATGCTGGTCGTCTCCGGCTACCGCGGCATGGTCGCCGCCGGCGGCCAGAACCCGGCCGGCGGCTGGCTCGTCGAACTCTTCGCCGACGACGCCACCCTGCCGCTGGGCCAGGCCGCCTTCGCCATGCGCGCCCTGGTGGCCGTCGCCCTGGCGGGCGCGGCCTCGCCCCCGGTGGTGTGAGGCCGGGGGAGGCTGGTCGGCGCGGTCAGGCCGGCCCGAGGGCGCGCAGGACCGCCTCGACCAGGCGGTCGGCGTAGGCGGGGTCGAGCGGGCCGAGCCGGTAGAGCCAGCGGTAGTGGAGCGGGCCGTAGAGGAGTTCGAGGGCGAGGTCGAGGTCCGCGTCGGGGGCGAGCTGGCCGGCCTCGCGGGCGCTGTGCAGGCGGGCGCGGGTGACGTCGAGGAGTGGGTTCAGCAGGCGGGTGCGGTACTCGGCGTACAGGGCCGGGTCGTTGAGCATCTCGGCGGTGATGGCGCGGTAGCTGCGGTCGAGGGCGGGGTCGGTGAGCTCGGCGGTGGTGGGGCGCAGGACGGTTCGCAGGTCGGCGGCGAGGTCGCCGGTGTCGGGGAGGTCGAGGCCGCCCTCGTGCTCGTTGGTGGCGAGGAAGGCGTCGAAGACGACGGCGCCCTTGGACGGCCACCAGCGGTAGATGGTCTGCTTGCCGACGCCGGCCCGGGCGGCGATCGCCTCGATGGTGAGCTTGCCGAAGCCGACCTCGGCGACGAGTTCGGAGGCGGCGGCGAGGACGGCGGCGCGGGAGCGTTCGCTGCGGCGGGCGGGATCGGGGGCGGTTCTGTGGGCCATGGCGGAAATTCTAAGCGAAGTGGCGAGACGGTACGTATCGTCTTGACGCGGCGTCGGATCCGGGATCATGCTGGAGGGGCGCCAGCGAGACGGACCGTCTCGTCTTGTTCTGAACCCTGGAGGCCCCATGACCCGCTCCGCCCACCCCGCCCACATCCTGATGGTCTCGGTCCCGGCCCACGGGCACGTCAACCCCAGCCTCGCCGTGATCGCCGAACTGGTCGCCCGGGGCCACCGGGTCAGCTACGTCAACGACGCCTCCTTCGCCGAGGCCGTCGAGTCCACCGGTGCCCGCCTCGTCCCGTACCCGACGCGGCTGCCGCTCGCCGACGACCCGAGCGGGTGGCCGGAGGACCCGGTGGCGATCCAGGAGGTGTTCCTGGACGACGCCCTCGCGATGCACCCCGTCCTGCTGGAGGCCTTCGCGGACGACCGCCCCGACCTGGTGCTCCACGACATCGCGGGCTTCGCCGGGCGGGCGCTCGGCGAGCGGCTGGGCGTGCCGGTGGTGCAGCTGTCGCCCACCTACGTCGGCTGGGAGGGCTTCGAGCAGGACATGGCGGAGGTGTACGAGGCGATCCGCAACGGGCCCGGCGGCGCCGAGCACCACCGGCGGTTCGCCGACTGGCTGGCCGAGGCCGGGGCGGTGGAACGCGACGTGGACGCCTTCAAGGGCCGCCCGGTGCGGGCCGTCGCCCTGATCCCGCGCGCCCTGCAGCCCAACGCGGACCGGGTCGACGAGCGGCGCGTCAGCTTCGTCGGGCCGTGCTTCGGCGACCGCGCCCATCAGGGGGAGTGGGGGGGGGGGGGGGGGGGGGGGGGGGGGGGGGGGGGGGGGGGGGGGGGGGGGGTGGGGGCGGAACCAACCACGTCCCATGCCGCCTCACCGGGCGTCGGC
>NZ_JBWKEQ010000003.1:280131-297700 GCF_056435365.1 Kitasatospora sp. NPDC043949
AACCCAACAAGGAGGGAAGAAACGAGTTAGTTTCTGTTTTCCCTGTTTTTTTTTCCGCCCCCCCCCCCCCCGGGGGGGGGGGCCCCCCCCCCCCCCCCCCCGAGAAGGTGCTGCTGGTCTCGCTCGGCTCGGCCTTCACCCACCAGCCCGCGTTCTACCGGGCCTGCGTCCAGGCCTTCGGCGACCTGCCCGGCTGGCACACGGTGCTCCAGGTCGGCGCGCACACCGACCTGGCCGACCTGGGCGAGGTGCCGGACACCGTCGAGGTGCACCGGTGGGTGCCGCAGCTGTCGGTGCTCGCGCAGGCGGACGCCTTCGTCACCCACGCGGGCATGGGCGGCTCCAGCGAGGGGCTGTACCACGGCGTGCCGATGATCGCCGTGCCGCAGGCCGCCGACCAGTACGCCAACGCGGACGCGCTGGTGGGGCTCGGCGTCGCCCGCCGCCTGGACACCGGGGAGGCCACCCCGGAGGCGCTGCGCGGCGCGCTGCTGGAGCTGGTCGGCGACCCGGCGGTGGCCGAGCGGCTGAAGGCGCTGGCCGCCGCCGGCCGGGCCGAGGGCGGCACCGCCCGCGCGGCGGACCTGATCGAGGCCGAGCTCAGGGGGTGACCGGCGCGGCGGGGGAGGACGTGGCGGGGGAGGGCGCGGTGATCCGGTCCGGCCGGGTGTAGACGTTCGCGCCCTCCCCTCGCAGGAAGCCGACCAGGGTCAGGCCCAGCTCCTCCGCGAGGTCCACCGCGAGCGAGGACGGCGCCGAGACGGCCGCCAGCAGCGGGACGCCCGCCAGCGCGGCCTTCTGGGTCAGCTCGAACGAGGCCCGGCCGCTCACCAGCAGGACGTGCCCGGTCAGCGGCAGCCTGCCCTCGCGCAGCGCCCAGCCGACCACCTTGTCCACCGCGTTGTGCCGCCCGACGTCCTCGCGGGCGCAGAGCAGTTCGCCGGTGGCGGCGTCGAACAGGCCGGCCGCGTGCAGGCCGCCGGTGGACTCGAAGGTGCGCTGGGCGGCCCGCAGCCGGTCCGGCAGGCCGTACAGCAGGGACGGCGGGACGGTGAGCGGGTCCTCGCCCACCGGGTGGCGGACGTGAGTGCGGACGGCGTCCACGGTGTCCCGGCCGCACAGGCCGCAGGCGCTGGTGGTGAGCAGGTTGCGGTGCGCGGACAGCGGCAGCGCGCGGGCGGCGCCGCGCAGGGTGGCGTCGACGACGTTGTAGGTGTTGGCGCCGGCTTCGTCCGTCCCGGCGCAGTACCGCAGGGCGGCGAGTTCCTCGGAGGTGTGCACCAGCCCCTCGCCGACCAGGAACCCGGCTACCAGGTCGAAGTCCTGCCCGGGGGTGCGCATGGTGACGGTCAGCGGTTCGCCGCCGAGCCGGATCTCCAGCGGCTCCTCCGCCGCCAGCGAGTCCGGCCGCACCCCGCGCTCGTCCCCCCGCAGCCGCACCACCCGGCGCCGTGCCGTCGCCCGCGTCATCGCCCTGCCACCTCCGTGCGTGTCCGTGGGCACCAGCGTGCGGCACGGGGCGGGCCGGGGGAAAGTCCTGCCGGCCGGTACGGGGCGTGCGATCGTGGCCGTTCCGGATGGCGACCACCTGTTGTCATATCTTCATTCACCTGATGTGATGGTGTATATGGATATGCACAGTGCTGTGGCCCCCGACGCTCCGCTGGTCCAGGTCGGCAAGGCCGACGTCAGCGCCGAGGACGTGCTGGCCGTCGCCCGGGGGAACGCCCGGGTCGAGATAGGCCCCGACGCGCTCGCCGAGATGGCGACGGCGCGGGCACGGATCGACGCCCTCGCGGCCGAACCGCGCCCCGTCTACGGCGTGTCGACCGGATTCGGCGCGCTCGCCGTCCGGCACATCAGCCCCGAACTGCGGGCGCAGCTCCAGCGGTCGCTGGTGCGCTCGCACGCGGCCGGGATGGGACCGGCCGTCGAGCGCGAGGTCGTCCGGGCACTCGTCTTCCTGCGGATGAAGACGCTGGCCTCCGGCCGGACCGGGGTGCGCCCGCTGGTCGCGCAGACCATGGCCGCCCTGCTCAACGCGGGCATCACCCCGGTGGTCCGGGAGTTCGGCTCGCTCGGCTGCTCCGGCGACCTCGCGCCGCTGTCGCACTGTGCGCTGGTCCTGATGGGCGAGGGCGTGGCCACCGGCCCGGACGGCGTGGAGAAGCCCGCCGCCGAACTGCTCGCCGCCGCCGGCATCGAGCCCGTCGAACTGCTGGAGAAGGAGGGCCTGGCCCTCATCAACGGCACCGACGGCATGCTCGGCATGCTGGTGATGGCCATCGCCGACCTGCAGCGGCTGTACACCACCGCCGACATCACCGCCGCGATGACCCTGGAGGCGCTGCTCGGCACCGACAAGGTGCTCGCCCCCGAACTGCACGCCCCGATCCGCCCCCACCCGGGCCAGGCGCTGAGCGCCGCCAACATGCTGGCCGTCCTCAAGGACTCCGGCCTCACCGGCCACCACCAGGACGACGCGCCGCGGGTCCAGGACGCCTACTCGATCCGCTGCGCCCCGCAGGTGGCCGGCGCCGGCCGGGACACCCTCGCCCACGCCCAGCTGGTCGCCTCCCGCGAGCTGGCCGCCTCGGTCGACAACCCGGTGGTGCTGCCGGACGGCCGGGTGGAGTCCAACGGCAACTTCCACGGCGCCCCGGTCGCGTACGTGCTGGACTTCCTCGCCATCGCCGCCGCCGACCTGGGCTCGATCTCCGAGCGCCGCACCGACCGACTGCTCGACAAGGCCCGCTCGCACGGCCTGCCGGCCTTCCTGGCCGACGACCCCGGCGTGGACTCCGGCCTGATGATCGCCCAGTACACCCAGGCGGCGCTGGTCAGCGAGAACAAGCGGCTCGCCGTCCCGGCCTCGGTCGACTCGATCCCGTCCTCCGCGATGCAGGAGGACCACGTGTCGATGGGCTGGTCCGCCGCCCGCAAGCTGCGCCAGGCCGTCGACAACCTCGGCCGGATCCTCGCCGTCGAACTCACCGCCGCCGCCCGCGCCCTGGAGATCCGCCAGCAGGCCGACGGCGCGGGCCGGACGGCCCCGGCCACCGCGGCCGCCATGGCCGCCGCCCGGGAGGCGGGGGTCGGCGGCGCGGGCCGCGACCGCTTCCTCTCGCCGGACCTGGAGGCGGCGGCCGCGCTGGTCGCCTCCGGGGAGCTGGTGCGGGCGGTGGAGCGGGTCACCGGGCCGCTGGCCTGAGCCGGTGTGACCTGGTGAGATCGGTGCGTTCGGTGCGTTCGGCGTGACGGGCCGTCGGGTCCGGTGCGGGCGGCGGGGCTCAGTCCCAGTCGTCCCGGGACCGGGACCGCGGCTCGTCCCGGTCCCGGCGGTTGCCGAACGCGGCGGCGAAGTTGACCCCGACGATGCCCGCCCAACTGACGATCAGGCCGATGAAGCCGCCGCTCTGCGGGCTGGCCGCGATCGCGGTCAGCGGGATGCCGAGGACCAGCGAGATCACCGCCAGCCGGTTGCCGGGGAGGCCGAGCCCCGGCCCCGGGCGGTGCGGTCGGCGCCGGTGCGCGGGCTCGTAGTCGTCCATCCGCTCGGCCACCCGGCGCTCGACCCGGGCGTCCAACCGGGCGTCCAGGCGGCTCAGGAACGAGTCGACCAGCTCCGGCTCGTACTCCTTGCCGAGTTCCTTGCGAGCGTGCAGGGCGGCGTCGAGGTCGCGCCGCAGGTCGTCCTGGCGAGTGTCCATGGGACCAGCCTGGGCCCGCGCCGGGGCGCGGTCCATCCGTCGGTGGGGGAATCCGGGCGGGTTCAGGGAGAATTCAGGGTTACCCCGAGCTCCCACCCGCTCGGGCCGTCTCACCCGGCGTCCCGCCGTACGAGACGTCTTTGCCAGGCGCGACGCACTGCTGCACAGTCGTCGTCCGAATCGCTCGCATCCGGAGGTACCGCTGATGACCGCCACCGACGAGGCCGGCACGGTCGGCCCCTCCGCCCGGCTGCTCCAGCTGTTCGAAGGCCACCGACTGACCCCGACCCAGCGGCGGATCGCGCACTCGCTGGTCCGGCACGCCACCGAGGCGCCGTTCCTCTCCAGCGTCGAGGTCGCCGAACTCGCCGGCGTCAGCCAACCGTCCGTCACCCGCTTCGCGGTCGCCCTCGGCTACGACGGCTACCCGGCGCTGCGCAAGCAGCTGCGCGAACTCGGCGCGGGCGAGACCGCCGCGCCGGAGACCCCCGACGACGCGGTGCGCAACGAGCACCAGCAGGCCGTGCTCGCCGAGATCGCCCACCTGCGCCACCTCGCCGAACTCCTCGCCGACCCCGAGCCGATCACCCGCGCCGCCCGGCTGCTCGCCGCCTCCCGCCCGCTGCCGGTGCTCGGCCTGCGGGCCGCCTCCGCGCAGGCGCGCGGCTTCGCCTACTTCGCCGCCAAGGTGCACCCGGACATCCGCCTCCTCGACGAGGGCGGCAGCATGCTCGCCGACCGGCTGGAACAGGCCGCCGCGGCCGGGGCCACCGCGCTGCTCTGCTTCGCGCTGCCGCGCTACCCGCGGGAGCTGATGGACGCACTGGTGGTGGCCCGCGAGTGCGGGCTGACGGTGCTGACCGTCGCCGACAGCGCCTTCGCGCCGGTCGCCAAGCTCTCCGACCTGATGCTGCCGGCCGCCGTCGGCACCGGGCTGGTCTTCGACACCGCGTGCGCGCCGATGATGCTCGGCCGGGTGCTGTTGCAGCGCATGTGTGACGAACTCCCGGGCGCGGAGGCCAGGTTGGAGGCCATCGAGCAGTCCGCCGCGGCACGTGGCCTGTTTTTGGAGTAGACACGGCGGGGAGTAGCCGTCACGAACCCGGGCATCCCCTACAGCAGGGGGTGCCGCCCATGCGCGTGATCCACGAGATGAAGTTCGTCGCCCGCCTGGCCTCGGGTGTCGACGAATGGTCCTGCCCCACCTGCGGACGCCGTGTCACCCTGCGGCGCCTGCCCGATCCCGAACTGACCGTCCTCGACCCGGGAGACGAGTCCGCCGTGCACGTCGGCGTCATCGAACCCGACGCCCGCACCGCCGCCGCGGCCGCCGAGAAGTACGGCCTCGGCCCGGTCCAGAACATCCCCCGCCCGCCGACCCCGCCCGCCCCCGACGCCGCCGACCGCCGCTGGCTCGCCGAGATCGGCATCGACTGGGACGGTGACGCCGCGGCCTGACTCAGGCGCGGGGTGCGTACGGCGGCAGTGCGGAGGTGTCCAGTTCGGCGGGCAGCGGTGCGGGCAGCGGGACGGGCTCGCCGTACTTGCCGTGCAGCACGCCCTGGTACTCGCCGTCGCGGGGGTGGGTGCGAAGCGTCCAGACGCCCTTGCGGGGGTCGACCGCGAGGAATGCTGGTTCTCCCACCGCGCGGGTAGGACGACCAGGTCGGGCGTCGCGTAGTCGTCCTCGTCGCCTGGAAAGGCGATGGATGCCGCCTCGTAGGCCCCGAGGCCGGGCAGTCGTGATCCGATCCGTTCGCGCAGCTGCCGCACGGTGCCGGCGTGCTTGCCCCGGCGGGGCGGAGACAGCAGCAGGGCGCCTCCGATGATCTCGACCCGCAGTCCGGTGCTCTGCTCGATCGCTTCTGCTGCGTGGCGGAGCTTGCCGGGGAGTAGGGGGATGGTCGCCATGGTGTCCTCTGCTGACCCGAGTGGCTGGTGTTTCCGGCCTCAGGGTACGGCTGGCGGGCGTACCGGCGCGGGCGCTGATCGGATGGGTTCGGGGTCTGGTCGGGAGGTGATTGTTTGGATATATTCAGCCGAGCTGAATCTGAATGAATCCATCCGCAGGGAGGCCAGGACATGGTGCAGCAGGCGAGCGGTCCGCGTGAGGTCAGGGCGGCGCGGGGGACGGGGCTGACGGCGCAGGGGTGGCAGCAGGAGGCGGCCCTGCGGATGCTGATGAACAACCTCGACCCGGAGGTCGCCGAGCACCCGTCGAAGCTGGTCGTGTACGGCGGGACGGGCAAGGCGGCGCGGGACTGGCGTTCGTTCGACGCCATGGTGAGGACGCTGGAGGGGCTGAAGCAGGACGAGACCATGCTGGTCCAGTCCGGGCGGCCGGTCGGCGTCATGCAGACCCACGAGTGGGCGCCGCGGGTGCTGATCGCCAACTCCAACCTGGTCGGCGACTGGGCCAACTGGGAGGAGTTCCGCCGGCTGGAGAGCCTCGGGCTCACCATGTACGGGCAGATGACCGCCGGCTCGTGGATCTACATCGGCACCCAGGGCATCCTGCAAGGCACCTACGAGACCTTCTCGGCCGTCGCCAACAAGCGGTTCAACGGGACGCTGGAAGGCACCATCACCCTCACCGCCGGCCTCGGCGGGATGGGCGGCGCCCAGCCGCTGGCCGTCACCATGAACGGCGGCGTGGCGATCTGCATCGACTGCGACCCGTCCCGGATCGCCCGCCGGATCGAGCACCGCTACCTGGACGTCGAGGCCAAGGACCTCGGGCACGCGCTGGAGCTGGCCACCGCCGCCCGCGACAAGCGGCAGCCGCTGTCCATCGGCGTGCTGGGCAACGCCGCCGAGCTGGTCCCGCAGCTGCTCGCGATGGACGCGCCCATCGACATCGTCACCGACCAGACCAGCGCCCACGACCCGCTCGCCTACCTGCCGGTGGGCGTCGCCTTCGACGACATGGCGGACTACGCGGCGGCCAAGCCCGCCGAGTTCACCCAGCGGGCCCGCGAGTCGATGGCCCGGCACGTCGAGGCGATGGTCGGCTTCCAGGACGCGGGCGCCGAGGTCTTCGACTACGGCAACTCGATCCGCGGCGAGGCCCAACTGGCCGGTTACGACCGCGCGTTCGCCTTCCCCGGATTCGTCCCCGCGTACATCCGGCCGCTGTTCTGCGAGGGCAAGGGCCCGTTCCGCTGGGCGGCGCTGTCCGGCGACCCGCAGGACATCCACAAGACCGACAAGGCCGTCCTCGACCTCTTCCCGGAGAACGAGTCGCTGCACCGCTGGATCAAGATGGCCCAGGAGAAGGTGCACTTCCAGGGCCTGCCCGCGCGGATCTGCTGGCTCGGCTACGGCGAGCGCGACAAGGCCGGCGAGCGCTTCAACGACATGGTCGCCTCCGGCGAGCTGTCCGCGCCGATCGTGATCGGCCGCGACCACCTCGACTGCGGCTCGGTCGCCTCCCCGTACCGGGAGACCGAGGCGATGCTGGACGGCTCGGACGCGATCGCCGACTGGCCGCTGCTCAACGCCATGGTCAACGTGGCCTCCGGCGCGTCCTGGGTCTCCATCCACCACGGCGGCGGCGTCGGCATCGGCCGCTCGATCCACGCCGGCCAGGTCACCGTCGCCGACGGCACCGCGCTGGCCGGCGAGAAGATCCGCCGGGTGCTCACCAACGACCCGGGCATGGGCGTGATCCGGCACGTGGACGCCGGCTACGACCGGGCCACCGAGGTCGCCGCCGAGCGCGGGGTCCGCGTCCCGATGGGTGAGCTGTGACGTCCTCGTTCGAAGAGATGTGGGCGGAGCTGCTCCCCGTGGGCCGCTCCGCCGCCTCCGGCGGCTACCGCCGCTTCGCCTGGAACTCCGCCGACGCCGAGTGCCGGGCCTGGTTCGAGCAGCAGGCCCGTGACCGCGGCCTCGCCTACGAGCTGGACCGCAACGGCAACCAGTGGGCCTGGCTGGGCGATCCGAACGCGGGCGGGGCGGTCGTCACCGGCTCGCACCTGGACTCCGTCCCGGACGGCGGCGCCTTCGACGGCCCGCTCGGCGTGGTCTCCTCCTTCGCGGCCCTGGACGAACTCCGCGCACGCGGGGCCGAGTTCACCCGTCCGCTGGCGATCACCAACTTCGGCGACGAGGAGGGCGCCCGGTTCGGCGTGGCCTGCATCGGCTCCCGCCTGTCCGCCGGCGTGCTCTCCCGCGAGGCCGCGTACGAGCTGCGCGACGCCGACGGCGTCCGGCTGCCCGACGCGATGGAGCGGGCCGGCTACGACCCGGGCGCGATCGGCGCGGACGACGACCGGCTGGCCCGGATCGGCGCCTTCGTCGAACTCCACGTCGAGCAGGGCCGCCTCCTCGCCGAGGACCGGCCGGTCGGCGTGGCCAGCGCGATCTGGCCGCACGGCCGCTGGCGGTTCGACTTCCACGGCGAGGCCAACCACGCCGGCACCACCCGGATCGAGGACCGCCGCGACCCGATGCTGACGTACGCCAACACCGTGCTCGCGGCCCGCAAGAAGGCCCGGCAGGCGGGCGCGCTGGCGACCTTCGGCAAGGTCGCGGTCGAGCCCAACGGCACCAACGCGATCGCCTCGCTGGTACGCGGCTGGCTGGACTCCCGGGCCGCCGACGAGGCGACGCTCACCGCGCTGGTCGAGGAGATCGAGCAGGCCGCCGCCGAGCGCGGCGGGCGCGACGGCGTCCGGGTCGAGCTGACCCGCGAGTCCTACACCCCGGTGGTGGACTTCGACGGCCCGCTGCGCGACCGGCTCGCCAAGCTGCTGGACGCCCCGGTGCTGCCCACCGGCGCCGGACACGACGCCGGGATCCTGGCGTCGGCCGTCCCGACCGCCATGCTGTTCGTGCGCAACCCCAGCGGGGTGTCGCACTCCCCGGCCGAGCACGCCGAGGAGGCCGACTGCCTGGCCGGGGTCGCCGCCCTCGCCGACGTACTGGAGGACCTGGCGTGTCGCTGAGCCCGTTGACCTCGGGGACCGAGCCGGTGGCGTACTGGGCGCAGCACGCCTGGCTGCCGTACGACAACGGGCCGGTGGTCGAGCCGGACGTGCTGATCACCGTCGGCCCCGGCGGCCGGATCACCGCGGTGACCCCGGACAGCGGACCCTGCCCGCCCGGGGCCGTCCGCCTCGACGGGCTGCTGCTGCCCGGCCAGGCCAACGCCCACTCGCACGCCTTCCACCGGGCGCTGCGCGGCCACGTCCAGGTCGGCTCCGGCACCTTCTGGACCTGGCGCGACACCATGTACCGGTTCGCCGGGGCGCTCGACCCGGACCGCTACCTGGCGCTCGCCACCGCCGTCTACGCCGAGATGGCGCTGGCCGGGGTCACCGCCGTCGGTGAGTTCCACTACCTGCACCACGCCCCCGGCGGCGCCCGCTACGACGACCCCAACGCGATGGGCGAGGCGCTGATCGAGGCCGCCGCCCGGGCCGGCATCCGGATCACCCTGCTCGACACCTGCTACCTGTCCGCCGGCTTCGGCGCCGAGCCGACCAGGCCGCAGCAGCGGTTCAGCGACGGCGACGCCGAGGCCTGGGCGGTGCGGGCGGACGCGCTCAAGCCCCGCGAGCACGCCCGGATCGGCGCCGCCGTCCACTCGGTGCGGGCCGTCCCGGCCGAGCAACTGGGCACCGTCGCGCAGTGGGCGGCGGTGCGCGAGGCGCCGCTGCACGTCCACCTGTCCGAACAGACCGCCGAGAACGACGCCTGCCTCGCCGCGCACGGCGTCACCCCGACCCGGCTGCTCGCCGACCACGGCGTGCTCGGCCCGCGCACCTCGGCCGTGCACGCCACCCACCTCACCGACGAGGACGTTCGGCTCCTCACCGACACCTCCACCACCATCTGCATGTGCCCCACCACCGAGCGGGACCTCGCGGACGGCATCGGCCCGGCCCGCCGGCTCGCCTCGGCGGGCTGCCCGGTCACCCTGGGCAGCGACAGCCACGCCGTCATCGACCCGTTCGAGGAGGCCCGCGCCCTGGAGCTGAACGAGCGGCTGCGCACCCGCACCCGCGGGCACTGGACGGCCAACCTCCTGCTGCGGGCCGGCACCGAGGACGGGCACGCCTCGCTCGGCTGGCCGGAGGCCGGGCGGGTCGAGGCCGGCGCGCTCGCCGACTTCACGGTGATCGCCCTGGACTCGGTGCGCACCGCGGGCCCGCCGCCCCGCCTCGGCGCCGAGACCGCCGTCTTCGCGGCCTCGGCGGCCGACGTGCGGCACGTCGTGGTCGGCGGCCGGCAGATCGTCCGGGACGGCGTGCACCAGCTCGTCGCGGACGTGCCGGGCGCGCTGCGGGACTCGATCGGCGCCCTGGACCACTGAGTCGTTCTCCAACTTCCCCCGGAAGGCTTCGTCTTGAGCAGCAGGACCACCTTGATCACGGGCATCGGCAGCCTGGTCACCAACGACCCCGGGCACGGCACCGGGCCGCTCGGCCTGCTCACCGACGCGGCCGTGGTGCTGGACGGCGGCACCGTCGCCTGGGTCGGCCCGGCGGCGCAGGCCCCGGCCGCGGACGAGCGCTTCGACGCCGAGGGGCGGGCGCTGCTGCCCGGCTTCGTCGACTCGCACGCCCACCTGGTGTTCGCGGGCGACCGGACCGCCGAGTTCAACGCCCGGATGTCCGGGCAGTCCTACTCGGCGGGCGGCATCCGCACCACGGTGGCGGCCACCCGGGCCGCGAGCGACGCCGAACTCGACGCCAACCTGGCCCGGTTCGTCCGGGAGGCGCTGCGGCAGGGCACCACCACGATCGAGTGCAAGTCCGGCTACGGGCTGACGGTCGAGGACGAGGCGCGGGCGCTGCGGATCGCCGCGCGGCACACGCCGGAGACCACCTACCTGGGTGCGCACGTGGTGGCCCCCGAGTACGCCGAGGACCCGGCCGGGTACGTCGACCTGGTCACCGGCGAGATGCTGGAGGCCTGCGCCCCGCACGCCCGCTGGGTGGACGTGTTCTGCGAGCAGGGTGCCTTCGACGGCGACCAGGCGCGGGCTGTTCTGACGGCGGGGATCGAGAAGGGCCTCACGCCGCGAGTGCACGCCAACCAGCTCACGTACGGGCCCGGCGTGCAGCTCGCCGTCGAGCTGGGCGCCGCCTCGGCGGACCACTGCACCCACCTGACCGACGAGGACGTGGCGGCGCTGGCGGGGTCGGCGACGGTCGCGACGCTGCTGCCGGGTGCGGAGTTCTCCACCCGCGCCGAGTACCCGAGCGGGCGGCGGCTGCTCGACGCGGGGGCCGTGGTGGCACTCTCCACGGACTGCAACCCGGGCTCCAGCTTCACCAGTTCGATGGCGTTCTGCATCGCGGTCGCGGTCCGGGAGATGGGCATGACCCCGGACGAGGCGGTGTGGGCGGCCACGGCCGGCGGCGCCCACGCGCTGCGTCGCACGGACGTGGGGTCGGTGGCGGTCGGCTCCCGGGCGGACCTGCTGCTGCTGGACGCGCCCTCGCACGTCCACCTGGCCTACCGCCCGGGCGTGCCACTGACGGCGGCGGTCTGGCGGGCCGGGGTCCGGGAGGTCTGAGTCCGGATCACTTCACGTCGCCCCGTCGAGCGGTGTTCGACGGGGCGACGTGCTCAGGCGCTGGTGATCCTGGGGGGCGGGCATCGAGAGTGGCCCGCTCCCTGCGCACAGGGGGCGGGCCACTTCGGTGTGCCTGTGCCTGTCAGCCGAAGCGCAGGACCTGGGTGCTGCCACCGGCCAAGACACGCTCGTAGTCACACTCACCGTTGAGCGAGCGGTAGTTGATGACCGGATCGCCGGCTCGTACGAGGGCGGTCGCGCATCCGAGGCACCAGGGCTGTGGCGGGTGTACGTCGAGATCCTCGATCACTGCGGGAGCAGAGCACTGCGTGCAGTCCGCCATCGGATCCTCCCCGGGGTCAGGCCCAGGTGGAGCCGCACGCGGTGCAGCCCCATCGGCCGTCCATGGTCTGGTAGGTGGCGCTCGATCCGCAGACCGGGCAGGCGCGGGCACTCGGCTCGTCGGCCCGCTCCAGCAGGGTACTGGGCGTCGGGGCGGTGGCGGGCTCAGTCTCGGTGACGGGCTTGTCGAGCAGGACGCTGCTCATGACGTCTCCCTCAGGATGGCTCCCCGCTGTTCACGGTCGACGCCACCAGCGCCCAGGTGGACCTGTACTGGATCGGTGTACACACGGCGCTGGGCACCCCCGACGAGGGCGTGCCGTATGCGGCGCGGATCGCGCCAGGCCAGCTGCCGACCGCTGAGCGCCGGGCTCGGTACGGCACGGACTGTGCGCGCATGTGGCACCGCCTCGGCGCCCACCGCAAGACGTTCACGTTGCTGCGGTTCACCGAGCAGGTCGCCCCGGAGGAGGTGCGCCGGCCTGCTCTGCGGGCGCTCACAGCGGACCTGCTGTACGCGCCGGTCACGGTGCCCGGCGTGCGGGAGCTTGCGGCGCGCACAGGCGTCGCATAGGGATGACGGCCCCTGCGGGGTGGACGCTGGTGGCGAAATCGATCAGCGGCGTCCGGCGGCAACGGTCAAGAGTGCATCCTCTGGCCGCAGGTGGAACCCAGCTCTGCCGACTTGGCCGCATTCTCCCTGCCGGCGGCCTCTTGCGGGGAGCAAGAGGCCGCCGGAACGATTCGTTCAGGGGGCGGTGGTGAGGTGGTCGAACTCGCCGGCCTTGGCGCCCCGGAGGAAGTCGGCGAATTTGAGGCGGGTGGTGCGGACGATGACGTCGCCCTCGTCGGACTCCCGGAGTTCGATCACCCCGTCGGCGGTCCGCACCTCGACACAGTCGGAGTTGGAGCCGGAGTAACTGGACTTCTGCCAGGAAGAGTTAGACATGCTTACTTTCCATATCCTTCTTGATGGATCTAATGAACTCTCGGGAGTCGCCTTCGGATAGAGCCGCTGAATCGAGCCGGGCGAGCATGGCGCGAAACCTGGCGATGTGAGCGGGCGCATCGAAGAGCACGTTGCCGACGGCGGAGTCCACCTGCACGGTGTCGAGCTCCCGAACCGGGCCTTCGACATACGTGAAGTTCTCGTAGTTGAGCGGAAGCGTATCTACATCGAACAGCACGACTCGGATCGAGACCTTTGGGCGCCCGGAGTCTTCGATGAGGCTGCAGAGCTGTTCGGCTTGGACCTGCGGTCCGCTGAACTGCATCCGCAAGGCAGCCTCATGGATGTAAGCGGAGTACGGTGTCGCGCCGGATCGAAGCAGCTCTCGTCGTCGGATGCGGAACGCGGTTCTCAGGTCGACCTCGTGGCGCGGGAGAGGTGTCAAGGCTCGATCGAAGACGGCAGACGTGTATCCACTTGTCTGGAGCAGCCCGGGGATGAAGGCCATCGTGTAGGTCGAGAGCCCGCTTGTATGGCCTTCGATCTCGGCGACCTCAAGGAAGTCGCTCGAGAGGGTCCCGCGGTACTCCTCCCACCAGCCGCCCTTGTCGCGATCCGTGATGATCGCTGCCAACGCATCGATCAGAGGCTCGTTGACGCACATGCACAATGCCGCAATCGTGCGCAGGCGTTCGATGCTGACGCCGGTCCTGCCGCTCTCCATCTGTGTCACATGGGCAGGGTTGATGCCCAACGCGCGGGCGAGTTGACTTCCGCCGAGGCCTGCCTGCTCCCGCATCCGGCGCAGCTCAGCACCCAGGCGCAGCTGACGGAGAGTCGGGTTCGTTCGAAGCGCCATGGAGTCCTCCCTGCAAGTCGTGGGACCAGTCTGCCGGAGAGGGACTGCCACGTTGGAGGGAACTTCCCCTGCTTCGCCACAAATCTGTGGCGCTCCACGTTATCGTCGTCTTCAGCTCGATCCGACGGATCGTCAGTAATGCCTGCATCCAGGGCAGTAGGCGCCTGCTGCCCGCACGCCGAAGAGCAGCCGCCGCCCCGGCCTGGCTCACGGCGACGACCGTCACCACCTCTCCCCACGCCACAGCCTCACGGAGGTTCCCGTGTGCACCCGTAACACCCCCTCGCTCACCCTCTCCCGGCAGGCCCTGCGGGACGCCATGACCCGCAGCGGCTGGGACGCCGACGCCATCTTCAACGCCGAACTCGCCCTCTGCGAGCTCATCGTCAACGCCTGGCGGCACGGCGACACCCCCGCGCCCGTCGTCTGGTTCTCCGTCCTCGGCCGCACCCTCCGGGTCACCGTCTCCGACGAGAGCGACGCCCTCCCCCGGCAGCGAACCCCCGCCGATTTCGCCGAGTCCGGCCGGGGCCTCCAGCTCGTCGCCGGGCTCACCCGCCGCTGGGGCGTCGACCCGCAGAAGCGTGGCAAAACCATCTGGTACGAGCTGGAGCTGGACTCCCTCGCGTGACCCGCGACCCCGTCGTTCCGGAGGACTCCCGGATGCGCGACTACACCAAGCCCCACATCATGGACCTCCTGGGCGAGTTGCACAGGCGCGGCCTGCCGCACGGGCTCCTCTGGGGATCCGCCTCGCCCGGCGAAACGACCCTCGACGGCCGCATCCTGATCGACTTCGGGAATGCGCCGGTCAGCACTCTGCTCAACCTCCTCCACCTGCTCCGCGACCTGGACGATGACGACGAGGGGTGGCGCCAGTGAAGCTCTTCATCGGCGCGATCCTCCTCGCCCTCCTCGCCCTCGCGATCGCCACCGTAGCCCTCGGCGTCCTCGCGACCCTCAAGATGCCCCGCCCCGAGGAGCGCGACGAGCAGCGCTGAAACACGCGAAGGCCCTCGCCCACCCAGGGCGAGGGTCGCGCGGTTGCCCGCTCTGCGTCAGTCCGCCTTAAGCTCCTTCGCCACCTGCTCCGCCAACACGCGGGCGCCCTCAAGGCGCGGGTCCTCGGGATGCGCGTACGGCCCGAGGATCTTCGCCGCGACGAACAAGGTCATCAGCTTGCCGTCCCGGCTCGCGAAAGTCGCCGCTCCGCTCGACGCGGACGCGATCGGCCAGCGCCGGTACGGCAAGCGACGCCGCCCACAGGGTGGCAGCGTCCAGACCACGTGGGGCCATGCCCCAGTCCTCCCAGTCGAAGAGGCAGAACTCGGGCGCTGTCACGTTCGCCCAGTTCAGGTCCGCGTGCGCCGGACACCACCCGCTCACCGTGGCATCGACGTCCGGGAACACCTGACGGATCGTCTGAGCCACCAGCTCCTGGGTGATGGTCTCCGTGTCCGGCGTGGCGATCCGATTCGTCCGCTGGCCGGCGAGCGCATCGAGAGAGGCGTTCAGCTCCGACCACCATCCGGGCGGCAGCCGGGGCTCCTCGGCCACGACTGCGGACCCCGCTGGGGTGGATGGCAGCAGTTCGGTCTCGTCGGCCCGCCACATCACCGGCTCGGCCTCGTCCCGCCAGGCGAGGCCGGCCAGCCACGCGGGCTTCGCGATACCGTGCAGGGCCTCGGCGGAGGGGGTGCCGTCCCCGCCCTGGGCGCCGATCCGGTCGAGCCCCCGCCGCTCGATGCGTACCCACGTGCCACGCGCCGTGCCTGCTCCCACGGATCGGCGTTTGCGGACCACCGCTGCCCTGTCGAGTCGCGTCCCCAAGGCCGTCTCGACACGTCCCAGCACCTCGTCCACCGGTACCCGGCGCAGATCCGTCATCGGGCAACGGTAGCGATGCCCGGCGGGGTCGGAGCCGCTCCCCAAGGCCTGGTCCACAGGCAGATCGGCTTTCCTGCGCGGTCAGGTGGTCTCTATGCGGCGGGGACCAGGCTGCGGCGTCGGGTCGTACGGGCGCCGCTCAGCCCACGCCCAACGACCGCCGCAAGAACTCCAGTTCGTGCCGGAGCAGGTGCTCCACCACGGCCTCGTCGGTCGGCCGGTGGCCGGTGGCGCGCAGCGGCAGGACCTCGTGCGGGCGGCCGGCGGCGAGCAGGGCACTGGACAGCCGCAGGGCGTGGGCGGGGTGCACGTTGTCGTCCACGAGGCCCTGGATCAGAAGCAGCGGGCGGCTCAGCTTCGGCGCCTCGGCGATCAGTGAGCCGCTGTCGTAGTGCTCGGGGTGCTCGTCGGGGTGGCCGAGGAAGCGCTCCTGCCAGTGGGTGTCGTAGAGCCGCCAGTCGGTGGGGGCAGCTCCGGCCGACGCGGCGTGGAAGACGTCCGGGCGCCGCAACACGGCGAGCGCGGCGAGGTAGCCGCCGTAGGACCAGCCGCGGATGCCGACCCGGTCGAGGTCGAGCACTCCCGGCCGCAGCCGGGCCGTCTCCCACAGGCCCTCGATCTGGTCCTCGAGGGCGGGCCCGGCCTTGTCGCCGTAGACCGTCTTCTCCCAGTGCGGCCCGCGCCCCGGAGTGCCGCGGCCGTCCACCACCAGCACCGCGAAGCCCTGGTCGGCGAACCACTGGGACACCTGCTCGTGCCAGGCGCCGCCGGTGGTGGCCTTCTGCATCGCGGGCCCGCCGTACGGGTCGAGCAGGACGGGCAGCGGGGTGCCGCCGGGATGGTGGCCGGTGGGCAGGAAGAGGTTGGCGCGCAGTTCGCGCGGGCCGAGGCGGAGCAGTTCGGGGCGGGCGGTGACGACGGGCGCTTCGGTGTACGAGGTGAGCGGCAGCGGCGGGCGGCCCTCCCGCAGAACGGTGGCGCGGCCGTCGGTGGTGAGGACCAGCGTGCCGCCGCGCTCGACGCCGCCGTGTACGCCGGGCCCGCTGCTCAGCCTTTGTACGCCGGAGCCCGGTTCGTACGTCCACAGGTGGGTCTCGGTGGGTTCGTCGGAGGCGGTGAACAGCACCCGCTCGCCCTCCACCCCGACGACGGCCCGCAACTGCATCGCCTCCGGGGTGACCGGTTCGCCGTCCACGGTCAGGTGCCGGGTGTCGCCGAGGTCGGCGGTGTCGACCAGCGCCCCGCCCGCCGTCCGCACCGGCAGTCCCGGGAGCAGTTCGACCCACCGCGGGTCGGTCCGCTCGGCGAGCACCCGGGTGTCCCCGTCCGCCCCGATCGCCAACGTACGGACGGTGCGCTGGTCGCGGCTCTGCACGGCGGCGTACGGGCCGTGGTCGTCCCAGCCGGCGGCGGTGAGGTACTCGAAGGCGGCGCGGTCCCAGCGGACCTCCGTGCGGGTGCGGCGGCCGTCCAGCCCGAGCAGCCAGAGCGTGACGTCGGCGTTGGCGGTGCCGGCCAGCGGGTAGCGGATGGCGCGCGGGGGGTGCTGCGGGTCGGTGGGGTCGGCCAGGAAGAGCCGGGTAAGCGCACCGGCATCGACCCGGGCGACCAGCAGGGCGGTGCCGTCGGGGGACCACCAGTGGCCGCGGGTGCGGTGCATCTCCTCGGAGGCGACGTGCTCGGCGAGGCCGTAGCCGACGTCCTCGGACTCCGGCTCGGCCAGCGCCCGGTCGCCCGTACCGTCCGCACCGGCCACCCGCAGGACGCCGCCGCTGACGTAGGCGATCCGGCGGCCGGTCGGGTCGAGGCGGGGATCCACCGGCTGCTCGGCGGAGGCGAGCGGGCGGAGCGAACCCGAGGCGGTGTCGGCCAGCCACGGCGTGCCGTCCAGCGCGAAGGCGGCGAGCCGACCGGTGGCGTCGGTGCTGTACGCGGCGATGCCGCCGGAGGCGCCCAGCGCGGCCGGGTCGGCGACCAGCCGTTCCCGGCCGGTGGCGGTGTCGAGCGCCCAGAGGCAGGCGAGCGGGTCGGTGCCGCCGCGGCTGCGCAGGAACAGGACGGCGGCGCCGTCGGCGGTGATGCCCGGGTGGGTGGGGGCGCCGAGGGTGAAGCACCGGGTGCGGGCGAGCTGGCGCGGTAACGGGTCGGTCGTCATGCCGGGCACCATAGGCACGGCCGGCGCGGCGCTGTCGAGGGGAAAAACGGCCGGGGGGGGGGGGGGGGGGGGGGGGGGGGGGGGGGGGGGGGGGGGGGGGGGGGGGGGGGGGGGGGGGGGGGGGGGGGGGGGGGGGGGG
>NZ_JBWKEQ010000004.1:0-60216 GCF_056435365.1 Kitasatospora sp. NPDC043949
CCCCCCCCCCCCCCCTCCCCCCCCCCCCCCCCCCCCCCCCCCCCCCCCCCCCCCCCCCCCCCCCCCCCCCCCCCCCCCCCCCCCCCCCCCCCCCCTCCGCGTTCCGCACCGTTGTCGCGGCTACTGGCCGGCGACGTCCGGAGTGACCGGGTCCGGGCCCATGTGCGGATCGGCCTCCAGCGGCACGTTCTGGCCGCTCGACTGGTCGGTCACCGTCCGCCCGGCCAGCGGCGAGCGCAGATCGGCGGACACCGACTGCCGCTTGGCCAGCGCGTTGCAGACCTGCCCGGGCTGCACCGGCGCCGCCACCACGATCCTGACGTCCACCCGGCCGGGGTGCGACTCGTCCGCCTTCAGCGCGTACTTCTGGCAGACCCCGCCGAAGAAGTAGACGGTCAGCCCGTTGCTGCCGTCCACCCGGTAGGAGACCGCCGGGCGCGCCCCGGACCCGGCCGGGTCGGGCTCGCCCACCGCGATCCCGGGGCCCGGGGGAGTGCCCCCGGAACCGGCCGTCGACGGCTGCCCCGGGGCGGGCGAGGCCGCGGTGGGGGCCCACTTGGTCGGCGGCGTCTGGCCGGGCTGGTCCGACGTGGCCGACGGGCTCGCCGTCGGAGCCGGCGCGGACGGGGCGCCGGAGGACGCCGGGGCCTCCGGGGAGGCGCTCGCGCCCGCCGAGGTCGTGGCCGCACCGCCCGCCGCCGAGTCCGACGAGGTCTTGCCGTCCCCGTTGCACCCGGCCACCGTCACCACCGCCGCCAGCGCCAGGCCCGCCAGGGCCACCGCCCGCCGACCGCGCCGGGGCATCGTCTCCAGGTCCATCTGCACATCCTCCCGAGGGCTCAGCGGTGCCGCCCGCTCGGCCGCTCCGCGCGGATGTGACGTGACCCGGTCGGATCCGGTTCCACTTCGGTTCCACCCGCCCCGGGCCGGGGCGGGCGCCGGGTCACATGCCGTACTCGGCCATCCCGGCGACCAGCCGCTGCGCGTCGGACGGCACCCGGAACCCCTCCCGGGCGGGCGCGGCCGGCTCGGGACCGGTCGCCAGCAGCGGCCAGAACCGGCGCAGCCGCCGGGACGAACTCACCAGCGCGTCGAGGCTCTCGCCGTCGGCTTCGGTCCGGAGGGCGGGCAGCGGGGCGTGGCTGGGCATCATCGGGCATCGCTCCGATCCATGGCCGTGGCCGCACTGCCACGGTCGACGACGGGGCCCGCCCGGCTCGGCGGGGCCCCTGCTGCCGACCCTAGGCCGGGGTTCGGCCCACCCACCAGTGCTACCCGGAGGTAGTACACGTTCGACGGTGACGGGTGCCACGATGGCACTGCGGGCCGGCGGATTGCGGCGGTCTTGCTGCCGCCCGCCCCGAGCCCGGTACCGTGTGTGGGTTCACCCGTGCTTGCCCGTTGGCCCCGCAGCCATCCTGAGGAGACCTCCCGTGCGTATCGCCGTCGCCGGCTCGATCGCCACCGACCATCTGATGACGTTCCCCGGTCGGTTCGCCGACCAGCTCGTCGCCGAGCAGCTGCACACCGTGTCGCTGTCCTTCCTGGTCGACACCCTGGACATCCGCCGCGGCGGAGTCGCGCCGAACATCGCGTTCGGCATGGGCGTGCTCGGGCTGCGCCCGATCCTGGTCGGCGCGGCCGGCGCGGACTTCGCCGAGTACCGCAGCTGGCTGGAGCGCAACAACGTGGACTGCAACTCCGTCCACATCTCCGAGACCCGGCACACCGCCCGCTTCATGTGCACCACGGACGAGGACCACAACCAGATCGCCTCGTTCTACACCGGCGCCATGGCGGAGGCCCGCAACATCGAGCTCAAGCCGATCGCCGACCGCGTCGGCGGCCTCGACCTCGTCCTGATCGGCGCCGACGACCCGCAGGGCATGGTCCGCCACACCCAGGAGTGCCGCACCCGCGGCTTCGCCTTCGCCGCCGACCCCTCCCAGCAGCTGGCCCGCCTGGAGGGCGACGACATCCGCGACATCGTCGACGGCGCCGCGTACCTCTTCACCAACGAGTACGAGGCCGCGCTGATCGAGAGCAAGACCGGCTGGGACGCCGAGGAGATCCTCACCCGGGTCGGCACCCGGATCACCACCCTGGGCAGCAAGGGCGTGCGGATCGAGCGCAAGGGCGAGGCGGCGATCCTGGTCGGCTGCGCCGCCGAGGAGGCGAAGGTCGACCCGACCGGCGTCGGCGACGCCTTCCGGGCCGGCTTCCTGACCGGCCTGTCCTGGCAGCTCGACCTGGAGCGCGCCGCCCAGCTCGGCTGCATGCTCGCCACCCTGGTGATCGAGACCGTCGGCACCCAGGAGTACGAGCTGCGCCCGACCGCCTTCCTGAAGCGCTTCGAGGGCGCCTACGGCGCCGAGGCCGCCGCGGACATCCGCGCGCACCTGGTCAAGTAGTCCGCCGGACGACGAGGTAGGCCGAGCCCCGGTCGCCGCCGTAGTCGGCGGCCGGGGCCTCGCCCGCGTACTCCTGGCCGCGCATCCCGCACCAGGCCGGGATGTCCAGCCGGGCCGCCTCGTCGTCCGCGAGCACGGCGACCGTGCCGCCCTCCGGCACCTCGCCGATCCGCTTCGCCAGCTCGATGACCGGCAGCGGGCAGCGCTTGCCCAGCGCGTCGATCACCAGCAGGGGCCCGGCCGCCGGCTCCGGCTCCGGGGCCGACAGGTCCAGCCCGAACGGCGCCCGGACGCCCGCCACCAGCTCCGGCAGCACGGTGAGGAAGCGTTCGACGTCGGCCTCGGCCGTCCCGGGCGGCAGCGAGACCCGGACGTTCCCCTCGGTGAGCACCCCCATCGCGGCCAGCACATGGCTCGGCGTCAGGGTGGAGGAGGTGCAGGAGGAGCCGGAGGAGACCGCGAAGCCCGCCCGGTCCAGTTCGGTGAGCAGCACCTCGCCGTCCACGTACAGGCAGGAGAAGGTGACGATGTGCGGCAGCCGCCGCACCGGGTCGCCGACCACCTCCACCTCGGGCACCAGCTGCGGCACCCGGGCCCGGATGCGTTCCACCAGCGCGTGGAGCCGGGCGTTCTCCCGCGCGGCCTCGGCCCGGACGGCCCGCAGCGAGGCGGCCGCGGCGACGATCGCCGGGACGTTGACGTAGCCGGGCACCCGCCCGCCCTCGCGTTCGTCGGCCGGCAGCGGCGAGGCGTACCGGACGCCCTTGCGCACCGCCAGCACCCCGACGCCGGGCGGCCCGCCCCACTTGTGCGCGCTGGCGGTCAGCAGCGACCAGCCGGCCGGGACGTCCACCCGCCCGACGCTCTGCGCGGCGTCGACCAGCAGCGGGACACCGGCCTCGCGGCAGTGTCCGGCGACCTCGCCGACCGGCTGGACCGTCCCCACCTCGTGGTTGGCGCTCTGCAGGACGGCCAGCGCGGTGTCCGCGCGCAGCAGCGCGGCGAACACGTCCGGGTCGACCCGGCCGGCGCGGTCCACCGGCGCCACCGAGACGGTGCCGCCGCCCGCCTCCTGACGTTCGGCGACGTGCAGCACGCTGGAGTGCTCGACCGCCGAGTGCACCAGGTGGCCGCCGCGCCGCCGGTGGCCGGCCAGCGCGCCCAGCATGCCCAGGTGCACCGCCTGCGTCCCGCTCGCGGTGAAGGCGATCTCGTCCGCCCGGGCTCCCAGGGCCTCGGCCACCGTCTCGCGGGCGGCGTCCAGCAGCATCCGGGCCTGCCGGCCGGAGCGGTACAGCCGGGCCGGATCGGCCCAGCCCTCGTCCAGGGCGGCGGTCAGCGCCTGTCGTGCGACGGGGTGCAGAGGGGCCGTCGAGGCCGCATCGAAGTACACGGTCACATTTAACGACACACCCGGAGGCTTTCCGGTCCGACGACGTCGCTTACCGGCCGTCAGTCGATCACCCCGAATGTCCGCTTCGTCCGCGTCCGACGGACCGTCACCCGCGTGGTTCGAGGTCATCCCCCGATCGGGCGTAAGGACCTCGAATGCCTACGATGACCTGCGGCGCAGCCCCTGCCGGGCCTGATCGGGCGACCGGGCGGCGCGTTACCGGGGGCTGCCCGTCAGGAGCGCATAAGGCTGGAGTAGGGTTTGGCCCGCATAAGCATTCAAACCGTGCCCGTGGACGGGTCGCCGGGGAGGCTCACAATCCTCCGCGGGGCGACGCGAAGGCGGGCGAGACTTCGGGAAGGCGCTACGTGAGTCCCAACGGCTCCGACCGCTCGCCGCGGCGCACGATGCGGCGGAAGCTGCCTCAGGCGCTGGCACTGGGCCTCGTCATCGCGACCGCCACCGGCTGCTCGGCCAACGACCTCCCCAGGCTTGGCCTCCCGAGCCCCGTCACCAAGGAAGGGCCGATGGTCCTCCAGATGTGGCAGGGCTCCTGGATCGCGGCTCTGGTGGTCGGCGTACTGATGTGGGGTCTGATCATCTGGAGCGTGATCTTCCACCGGCGCAGCCGCACCGGCGTGGAGGTCCCCCCGCAGACCCGGTACAACGTGCCCATCGAGGCGCTCTACACCGCGGTCCCCATCATCATCGTGTCGGTGCTCTTCTACTTCGTCGCCCGCGACGAGTCGAAGCTGATCGCCGTCTCCGAGAAGCCGCAGCACACGGTCAACGTGGTCGGCTTCCAGTGGAGCTGGGCGTTCAACTACGAGAACACCGAGAACCCCGACCCGGCCAACAAGGACGCCGCGTACGACGTCGGTACGCCCAAGGAGGTTCCGACCCTCTGGCTGCCGGTCGACGAGTCGGTGCAGTTCCGGCTGACCTCGCGTGACGTCATCCACGACTTCTGGCCCGTCAACTTCATGATGAAGATGGACGTCGTGCCGGGCGTGGTGAACCGGTTCGAGGTCACCCCCACCGTCAAGGGCGAGTACATGGGCAAGTGCGCGGAGCTCTGCGGCACCGACCACTCGCGCATGCTGTTCAACGTCAAGGTCGTCGACCGCGCCGACTACGACAAGCACCTGGCGGACCTCCGGGCCAAGGGCCAGACCGGCGCGTTGCCCTCCGGCATCACGACCATGGGAAGTGAAGAGAAGTGACCATCCTCAACGAGCCCGCCGCGGCCGGCGGGGGCGCCGGGGCCGTCACGGTCGGGGCGCAGCGGACCCGCAAGCCGGGTTCGACCATCATCAAGTGGCTGACCACCACCGACCACAAGACGATCGGCACCCTGTACCTGGGCACGTCGTTCGCCTTCTTCCTGATCGGCGGCATCCTCGCGCTGGTCATGCGCGCCGAGCTGGCTCGTCCCGGGACCCAGATCCTGTCGAACGAGCAGTTCAACCAGGCGTTCACGATGCACGGCACGATCATGCTGCTGATGTTCGCGACGCCGCTGTTCGCCGGCTTCGCGAACTGGATCATGCCGCTCCAGATCGGCGCCCCGGACGTGGCGTTCCCGCGTCTGAACATGTTCGCGTACTGGCTGTACCTCTTCGGTTCGACCATCGCGGTGGCGGGCTTCCTGACCCCGAACGGCGCGGCCAACTTCGGCTGGTTCGCCTACTCCCCGCTGTCGGACGCGGTCCGTTCGCCGGGCGTCGGCGCCGACATGTGGATCATGGGTCTGGCCTTCTCCGGCTTCGGCACGATCCTCGGTGCGGTCAACTTCATCACCACGATCATCTGCATGCGCGCCCCCGGCATGACGATGTTCCGGATGTCGATCTTCGTCTGGAACGTCCTGCTGACCGCCGTGCTGGTCCTGCTGGCCTTCCCGGTCCTGGCCGCCGCGCTGTTCGCCCTGGAGGCGGACCGAAAATTCGGGGCCCACGTATTCGATCCCGCCAACGGCGGGGCGATGCTGTGGCAACACCTGTTCTGGTTCTTCGGCCACCCCGAGGTGTACATCATCGCGCTGCCGTTCTTCGGCATCGTGTCGGAGATCATCCCGGTCTTCAGCCGCAAGCCGATGTTCGGCTACTCCGGCCTGATCGCGGCCACCATCGCGATCGCCGGTCTGTCGGTGACGGTGTGGGCGCACCACATGTACGTCACCGGGCAGGTGCTGCTGCCGTTCTTCTCCTTCATGACCTTCCTGATCGCGGTCCCGACCGGTGTGAAGTTCTTCAACTGGGTCGGCACCATGTGGAAGGGCTCGCTGAGCTTCGAGACGCCGATGCTCTGGACGGTCGGCTTCCTGGTCACCTTCCTCTTCGGTGGTCTGACCGGTGTGCTGCTGGCCTCCCCGCCGATCGACTTCCACGTCTCGGACTCGTACTTCGTCGTCGCCCACTTCCACTACGTGGTCTTCGGCACCGTCGTCTTCGCGATGTTCGCCGGCTTCCACTTCTGGTGGCCGAAGATGACCGGCAAGATGCTGGACGAGCGCCTCGGCAAGATCACCTTCTGGACGCTGTTCTTCGGCTTCCACACCACCTTCCTGGTCCAGCACTGGCTCGGCGCGGAGGGCATGCCCCGCCGCTACGCCGACTACCTGGCCTCGGACGGCTTCACCACGCTGAACACCGTCTCGACCATCGGGTCGTTCGTGCTCGGCGCCTCGATGCTGCCGTTCCTCTACAACGTGTGGAAGACGGCCAAGTACGGCGAGAAGGTCGAGGTCGACGACCCGTGGGGTTACGGCCGTTCGCTGGAGTGGGCGACCTCCTGCCCGCCGCCGCGGCACAACTTCCTCACCCTGCCCCGGATCCGCTCCGAATCCCCGGCCTTCGACCTCCACCACCCGGAGATCGCCGCGCTGGACTACCTGGAGAACCACGGTGAGCCGGCCAAGCACCTCGCCGGCGTGACCCCGGCGAAGTACGACGCCCCGAAGCTGGACAAGGGCAAGAAGGAGGGCGACGTCTGATGAAGGAACAGGGAAAGATCTTCCTCGGCCTGGCCGTCTTCGTCCTCGCGATGGCCGTCACCTACGGCCTGTGGACCAACCACTCGGAGCACGGGATCGAGGCGGCCGGCACCACGGCGCTGTTCCTCGCCTTCGCGCTCTGCGCCTTCATCGGGTACTACCTCGCCTTCACCGCCCGCCGGGTGGACAGCGGCGCGGGGGACAACCCCGAGGCCGAGGTGGCGGACGACGCCGGCGAGCTGGGCTTCTTCGCCCCGCACAGCTGGCAGCCGCTCTCCCTGGCGATCGGCGGTTCGCTGGCGTTCCTCGGAGTGATCTTCGGCTGGTGGCTGCTGTTCTGGTCGATCCCGATCATCCTGATCGGCCTCTTCGGCTGGGTCTTCGAGTTCTACCGGGGCGAGAACCAGAACCAGTAGGTTCCCGGGTTCCGCCGACGACGACAGGGCCGGTCCTCCCGCACGGGGAGGACCGGCCCCGTTGCGTCTCCAGGGTGACGAAACCACTCACCCGGGTGAACGCGGGGTCGCTCCGATGTCGCTTCGGCCAGCCTCGTTCCTACGATCTGAGCAATCGTGCGGACCCTCGGAGGCGTTTCATGGCCGACAGGCGCGGAATCGCAGGTATCGGCGGCATCTCGCTGACCCTCGCAGTACTGGCCCCGCTGGCCGCCTGCTCGTCCGGCGGCGGCGAGGCGGTCGGCCCCCACCGGATCGACGCGGCCGCGTTCGTCCACCTCTCGGCCGAGGGCGGGGGCAAGGTCGACCCCTCCAAGCCGCTCACGGTGACGTCCGTGCCCGGCAGCCGGCTCACCGACGTCACCGTGACCGGCCCGGACGGCCGGGTGGTGGCCGGTCAGCTCGCCGAGGACCAGCACAGCTGGCAGACCACCGGCCGGCTGAAGGCCGACACCGACTACTCGGTGCGGATCGCCGCCGACGACGGCAAGGGCGGCCGCGGCGACACCACGGCGGACTTCAGCACCCTCGCCGCCCAACGCCTGCTCACCGCCAAGCTGGGCCCGGACTCCTCCGGCAGCGGCATCTACGGCGTCGGCCAGCCGCTCACCGTGCAGCTCTCCGAGGCGGTGCAGGACCCGCAGGCCCGCCAGGAGGTCGAGCGCGTCCTGACCGTCAGCTCCCAGCCCGCCGTCACCGGCGCCTGGTACTGGGTGGGCGACAAGGAACTGCACTTCCGCCCGCAGGAGTACTGGCCGGCCGGCACCACCGTCTCGCTGGCCTTCGACGGCACCGGCGTCCGGATCGAGGACGGCCTCTACGGCGGCGACCGCAGCACGCTGGGCCTGCGGATCGGTGCCCGGGTCGAGACGGTGGTCGACGCGGCCGCCCACGTGCTCACCCTCAGCCGTGACGGCGAGCTGGTGCGGAGCATCCCGGTGACCACCGGCAAGCCCGGCTTCGACACCCGCAACGGCGTCAAGGTGGTGCTCGGCCAGGAGCGGTCCGTCCGGATGAACGGCGAGACGATCGGGATAAAGGCCGGGAGCTCGGAGTTCTACGACCTCAACGTGGAGTGGGCCACCCGCGTCACCTGGAGCGGCGAGTACGTCCACGCGGCGCCCTGGTCGGTCCGCTCGCAGGGCCTGGAGAACGTCAGCCACGGCTGTACCGGCATGAGCACCGAGAACGCCAAGTGGTTCTTCCAGAACACCAGGGTGGGGGACCTGGTGACGGTGGTGAACAGCCGCGGCGCCACCATGGAGCCGTTCGGCAACGGCTTCGGGGACTGGAACATCTCCTGGACGGACTGGGTCAAGCACAGCGCCCTCGGAGAGCCCGTCAGCACCACCGCGCCGGCCTCCCAGGCCCACGCCTCGGGGATGATCCGCCCGGAGGCCTGAGGGCCCCTGGAGCGCCTTCTCAGGCCTCCTGGTAGGCCAGCCGCAGGGCGGCGTCCACCGCGGCCAGCGCGTCCGCCCGCGGGAGCCCGAGCCGGGTCGCCCGCTCGGCGTACTCGGCGGCGGCCGCGGCGGCCAGCCGGTGCGCGGTGTCGCCGGTGGCCGCGATCAGCGTGCCGCGCCGGCCGTGGGTCTCCACCACGCCGTCCGCCTCCAGCTCCCGGTACGCCCGGGCGACCGTCCCGGCGGCCAGCCCCAGCTCCTCGGCCAGGGCCCGGACGGTGGGCAGCCGCAGCCCGGTCGGCAGCTCGCCGGAACGGGCCCGCTCGGCGATCTGGGCCCGGATCTGCTCGTACGGGGGAGTGGCGGCGGCGGGGTCGACGGACAGCTGCACGGGAGCTCCTGGAGGGTGCGGACGGGGGACGGGAAAGCCCGAGGGCCGCTGACCAGAAGAACTCTGGTCAGCGGCCCTCGGGTGTGACGCTGCGGGGCGTACGGGATCAGTGGTGGCCGTGGCCGCTGGTGATCTCGTGGTGCTCCTCGGAGGTCGGCTTGGGGATCTGGGCGCCGCCGCCGTAGAAGCCGCGGGACAGCTTGGCCCGGGTGCGGCCGAGCAGGCCGGCCTTGCTGGCCACGCCGTTCTCGTCCGTCTGGGCCGGCAGCTCGACCGGCTGGACCTGCTCGTGCGCGGTGAGCTTGTACAGGTCCTTCTGCGGCAGCTGGGCGTGCACCTCGACGAACTCGCCGTGCGGCAGGCGCTTGATGACGCCCGTCTCGCGGCCGTGCAGCACCTTCTCCTTGTCCCGGCGCTGGAGGCCGAGGCACCAGCGCTTGGTGACGATGAAGGTGATGACCGGCACCGCGAAGAAGCCGACGCGGACGAAGTAGGTGATCGAGTTGATCGACAGGTGCAGGTGGGTGGCGAACAGGTCGTTGCCACCACCGACCAGCAGCACCAGGTACAGGCTGATCCAGGCGGCGCCGAGCGCGGTGCGGACGGGCGCGTTGCGCGGGCGGTCCAGGATGTGGTGCTCGCGCTTGTCGCCGGTGATCCAGCCCTCGATGAACGGGTAGACCGCGATCGAGACCAGGACCAGCGGGAAGATCATCAGCGGGATGAAGACACCCAGGTTCAGGGTGTGGCCCCACAGGCCGACCTCCCAGCCCGGCATGACGCGGATCAGGCCTTCGGAGAAGCCCATGTACCAGTCGGGCTGGGCGTCCGTGGACACCTGGTCCGGGCGGTACGGGCCGTACGCCCAGATCGGGTTGATGGTGGCGATCGCCGAGATGGCGGCGATCAGACCGAACACCAGGAAGAAGAAGCCACCGGCCTTGGCCATGTAGACCGGCATCAGCGGCATGCCGACGACGTTCTTCTCGGTCTTGCCCGGGCCGGCCCACTGGGTGTGCTTGTGGTAGAAGACCAGGATCAGGTGCGCCACCAGCAGGCCGAGCATGATGCCCGGGATCAGCAGCACGTGGATCGTGAAGAAGCGCGGCACGATGTCGTGGCCGGGGAACTCGCCCCCGAACAGGAACATCTGGATGTAGGTGCCGACCAGCGGGACGGCGAGGATCGCGCCTTCCATGAACCGGATACCGGTACCCGACAGCAGGTCGTCCGGCAGCGAGTAGCCGAAGAAGCCGTCGAACATGCCCAGGATCAGCAGCAGGAAGCCGAAGACCCAGTTGATCTCACGCGGCTTGCGGAACGCGCCGGTGAAGAACACGCGCATCATGTGCACGAGCATCGCGGCCACGAAGACCAGGGCGGCCCAGTGGTGGATCTGCCGGATCAGCAGACCGCCGCGGACCTCGAAGCTGATGTCCACCGTCGAGGCGTACGCCTCGGACATCCCGATGCCCTTGAGCGGCACGTACGAGCCGTTGTAGACGACCTCGGCCATCGACGGCTTGAAGAACAGCGTCAGGTAGACACCGGTCAGGATGATGATGACGAACGTGTAGAGGCAGATCTCGCCCAGCATGAAGGACCAGTGGTCCGGGAAGATCTTGCGCAGGTTGGCCTTGGCGAGGGAGTAGATCCCCACCCGGCCGTCCGTCCAGTCAGCAGCGGCCTCCCACTTGTTGGCGGGCTTGGCGCGCGTGCTGGCGGGCTTGGCGGCACCGGTGGTGCTGCTCGTACTCATCGAGCACGCTCCCAGTAGCTCGGGCCGACGGGCTCGTCGAAGTCGCCGGTGGCGACCAGGTAGCCCTTCTCGTCAGTGATGATCTTCAGCTGCGGCAGCGGGTGGCCGGCCGGGCCGAAGATCACGCGCGCGCCGTCCGCCAGGTCGAAGGTCGACTGGTGGCAGGGGCAGAGCGCGTGGTGGGTCTGCTGCTCGTACAGGCTGATCGGGCAGCCGACGTGGGTGCAGATCTTGGAGTAGGCGAGGATGCCCTCGAAGGCCTTCTCCCGCGACCGGTCGTCCTTGATGTCGTCCGGCGCGATGCGCACCAGCATCAGGGCGTCCTTGGCGATCGCCTGCTGGAAGTCCTCGTCGTGGACGTGCAGACCCTCGGGCATGGCGAAGGTCAGCGAGCCGATGACGATGTCCTCGGCCTTCATCGGCAGGTTGGTGCTCATGTTGATGAGCTGCAGGGGCTTGGCCGGGGTCGCCTCGTTCCAGCCCGTCTCCTTCAGCTTCTTCTCGGGCAGCGGCCCGAGGTCGCGGAGCAGGACCACGCCGGAGAGCGGGACCAGCGCCATGGAGCCGATGAGGGTGTTGCGGATCATCTTGCGGCGGCCGAAGCCGGACTCGGCGGCACCGGTCTTGAACTGCTCGATGACGTCCGCGCGGACCTCGTCGTCAGCCTCGATCGGGTGGCGCTCGGCCGGCAGCTCGACGTCCGACATCAGCGTGCGGGCCCAGTGGACCGCACCCGCGCCGATCATGAACAGCGCGACGCCCAGGGTCAGGCCGAGCGCGAAGTTCAGCGCGCTGACGTGACCGAGCGGGAAGATGTAGACGATCTTGTCCGGGTCGATGGCCACGTACGAGGCGATGAAGCCGATGGTGGCGAGCATCGAGACCACGAACATCAGCGAGACCTGGCGCTCGGCCCGCTGGGCGGCCCGCTCGTCGATGTCGGTGCGGCGGGGCTCGTGGGCCGGAAGGCCCGGGTCGGCGAACGGGTCACCGTGCGCGGCGACGTCACCGGCGGAGCCGTGTGACTCCGGAAGCTTCTCTTCTGACATGTCGTGGCTCATGACTTCTTGGCCTTGGTGGTGTGGGCGGCGACCCAGATCGCGACCGCGATGAGCGTGCCGAGACCGAAGATCCAGCCGAACAGACCCTCGGTCACCGGACCGAGGCTGCCGAGCGTGAGACCACCGGGGTTGGGCTCATCGGAGGTGGTGTGGCGGACGAAGGCCACGATCTGCTTCTTCTGCTCCTCGGGCATGGTGGTGTCCGGGAACGACGGCATGTTCTGCGGGCCGGTCTGCATGGCCTCGTAGATGTGCTTGGCGTCCACGCCCTCCAGCGACGGGGCGTACTTGCCCTTGGTCAGGGCACCGCCCTGGCCGGCGAAGTTGTGGCACTGGGCGCAGTTGGTGCGGAACAGCTCGCCACCCTTGGAGATGTCGTCCGGGTTGGTCGAGGTGTACTGCTCCGGGGTCGGCGTCACCGGGCCGGGGCCGAGCGAGGCGACGAAGGCGGCGAGCTGGTCGATCTCCGCCTGCGAGTAGATGTTCTTCTTGCGCGGCACCTGGGCGCCGGGCTGCTGGGCCGGCATGCGGCCGGTACCGACCTGGAAGTCGACAGAGGCGGAGCCGACGCCGACCAGGCTCGGACCGTCGCTGCTGCCCTGGCCGTTCAGGCCGTGGCACGAGGAGCAGCCCACGGCGAAGAGCTTCTTGCCCTCATCGATCGCGAGCGACTGCGCGGCGACGTCGGCCTGCGCCTTGTCGGCGGGCGCGAACGCGGCGTACAGCCCCCCGGTTGCCGCCAGGGCGAGAAGTAGGACGACCAGCGCCGCCAATGGGTGGCGCCGTCGTGCGGAGAGCTTTTTCACGGAATAACCCCGGTGTCAGGATCTGGTCGACTGGTGGGTGCACCCGGCGGCCGGTCTGGCCGGCACGAGGCTGCCTGTCTAGGGCTGCGCGCGCGGTCGGTCGGTGGGAGCGTCGCCACCGGCAGAATCGGCCCGACGCCGGTGAGGGCGGGGACCGAAGCCGGTGGCCAGCGACCTGATCAGCTGGTTACTTGATCAGGTAGATGGTCGCGAACAGGCCGATCCACACGACGTCGACGAAGTGCCAGTAGTACGACACGACGATCGCGGCGGTGGCCTGCTCGTGCGTGAAGCGCTTGGCTGCGTACGTCCGTCCCAGGACCAGCAGGAAGGCGATCAGACCACCCGTCACGTGCAGACCGTGGAAGCCGGTGGTCAGGTAGAACACCGTGCCGTACGGGTCGGAGGACAGCGAGAGGCCGTCCTTCTTGACCAGCTCGGTGTACTCGAAGATCTGGCCGCCGATGAAGATCGCGCCCATCACGAAGGTGATGACGAACCACGAGCGGAGCTTCTTCACGTCCCCGCGCTCGGCAGCGAACACGCCGAGCTGGCAGGTCAGCGAGGAGAGCACCAGGATCGTGGTGTTGACCGAGGAGAAGGGCACGTTGAGGGCGTGCGCCTTCTCGGTCCAGAACTCGGCTCCCTTGACGGAGCGGAGCGTGAAGTACATCGCGAAGAGGGCCGCGAAGAACATCAACTCGGAACTGAGCCAGACGATCGTTCCGACGCTGACCATGTTCGGCCGGTTGACCGATCCGTGCGCGTGCCCGGTTTCTACTGCTGTTGCTGTCGCCACGACGGACATTATGTCGGTCCCTTATTCCGTCTTCACGCCGGGGGGTGTCCCTCGGAGTGTCCGGTGCGTGCGGTATGCCCCCCTGGAGGGCGGTGGGGGGCCCCAATGGCGGCTGAGCAGCGGCGTGTCCCTTTTCTGACGGTTCCTCGAAGGGGCCCGCGACCCCGTTGCCCAGCGCGTCGTTGCACGCTTGGCGGAGCCTCCGGGGGTAATGCGCGGGCCCCTTATCGGCCGTACGGGTGGTCTGGACGGGTCCGGGTGACGGGCCGTCCTCCGGGCGGGTGAGTCGCGGGCGCGGCGGCTGAGGAGGAAGGTCCGCGAGGGGGACTCGGCGACGGGTGATCGGGAGTAGCATCCGGATCAGGCGAACGTGGTCCGGATCACACTTGAGGGAGCAGGGCCCATGGCGTACACGACCGACGAGACGCTCACCGTCCTCGTCTACAGCGATGACCGCAACACCCGCGAGCAGGTGCTGACGGCACTCGGCCGCCGGCCCGTCGAGGACCTTCCGGAACTGTCCTACCTGGAGTGCGCGACCACCCCCGCGGTGCTGAAGGCACTGGAGAAGGGCGGCGTGGACCTCTGCATCCTGGACGGCGAGGCGGTGCCGGCCGGCGGGCTCGGGCTCGGCCGCCAGCTCAAGGACGAGATCTACGGCTGCCCGCCGGTGCTGGTGCTGATCGGCCGGCCGCAGGACTCCTGGCTGGCCGCCTGGAGCCGGGCCGACGCCGCGATCTCGCGCCCGGTGGACCCGGTGGCGCTGGCCGAGGCGGTCGCCACCCTGCTGCGGGCGCGGCTGGCCAAGCGGGCGCCCGTCAGCCGCTGAGCGGTGCCGTCTCAGAACTAGAGAAGACGCCGCCGGGGGAACCCCGCCGGTCGATAGGCTGACTCCATCCGTACGGACGTCCCCCCGCCGCGGGGAACCCGACAACAGCTGGAGTCAGCCATGGTGAACGTGAACCCTGCGAACGGTGGTACCGCACCCGCGCAGGTGGTCCGCACCTGGCCGGACGTCCTGGCGGCGCTGTTGAAGGGGGAGGACCTCGACCGCTCGGCCACCGCGTGGGCGATGGACCGGATCATGAGCGGCGAGGCGTCCCCCGTCCAGGTGGCCGGGTTCATGGTGGCGCTGCGGGCCAAGGGTGAGACGGTCGACGAGATCACCGGCCTGGTGGACGCGATGTACGCGCACGCCGAGCCGCTGGACATCCCCGGCCCGGCCGTGGACATCGTCGGCACCGGCGGCGACCGGGCCAAGACCGTCAACATCTCCACCATGTCGGCGATCGTCGCGGCCGCGGCCGGCGCCAAGGTGGTCAAGCACGGCAACCGGGCCTCCTCCTCGGCCAGCGGCTCCTCGGACGTGCTGGAGAAGCTCGGCGTCCGCCTCGACCTGTCGGCCCGGCGGGTCGCCGAGATCGCCGAGGAGGTCGGGCTGACCTTCTGCTTCGCGGCCAAGTTCCACCCGTCGATGCGGCACGCCGCCACCGCCCGGCGCGACCTCGGGGTGCCGACCGCGTTCAACATCCTCGGCCCGCTGACCAACCCGGCCAAGGTCACCTCGCACGCGATCGGCTGCTTCGACACCCGGCTCGCCGGACTGATCGCCGGCGTGCTCGCCCGGCGCGGCTCGACCGGCCTGGTCTTCCGGGGCGACGACGGCCTGGACGAGCTGACCATCACCACCACCTCGCAGGTGTGGATCGTGCGGGACGGGACCGTCACCGAGACCGCCTTCGACCCGCGGGACGTCGGCGTCGAGCTGGTCGGCATCGAGGCGCTGCGCGGGGCGGACCCCTCGTACAACGCCGAGGTCGCGCGGCGGCTGCTGGCCGGCGAGCGCGGGGCGGTGAGGGACGCCGTCCTGATGAACACGGCGGCGGCGCTGGTCGCGCTCGACCTGGGTGAGGCGCCGCTCACCGAACAGCTCGCGGCGGGCATGGCGCGGGCCGAGCGGGCCATCGACTCGGGCGCGGCGCAGGAGCTGCTGCGGCGTTGGTCGGAGGCCACCAGCCGGGTGTGAGGCGGTACTTGGGAGCCCGTGCCGGAACGCCGGCGCGGGCTCCTCGGCTGTCCGGATGGTGGATGCCTGTTTGACCACTCGCTGGGCGCGACCTAGAGTCTTGGCCAGGTCATGAGTGACAGCGTCAAGCCCCAGCTTGCTGTCCGGCAACCCTCCGTCCGTGGCGGGGTGCCCTGGGTGAGGACCGGGTCGCTCGGCGAATCGTCCGTGCGGCAAGCGCGGACGCCCGACGACTTAGCACTCCCGGGGTCCCACACCCCCAGAAGGAGTGCATCCTCATGTCGATCGCCACCGAAATCTGCGCCCCCCTCGCCGTCCTCGGCCACGACGTCCAGGTCCCGCTCGCCAGCGGCGAGAAGGTCGGGTACGCGGCCCTCGACTACGCGGCCAGCTCCCCGGCGCTCCAGCGGGTCTGGGACGACGTCTCCGCCTACGCCCCCTACTACGGCAGCGTGCACCGCGGCGCGGGGTACCTCTCCCAGCTGTCCACCGACCTGTTCGAGCAGAGCCGCCGCACCGTCGCCGAGTTCCTCGACCTGCGCGAGGGCGACCAGGTGGTCTTCACCCGGGCCACCACCGACTCGCTGAACCTGCTCGCCTCGGCCGTCCCGGCCGGGACCCGGGTGTTCGCCTTCGAGACCGAGCACCACGCCTCGCTGCTGCCCTGGGCGCACGCCGGGCTCGACGTCCACTACCTGCGCGCGCCGCGCTCGCACGCCGAGGCGGTCGCCGCCCTGGACGCCGCGCTCGCCGAGGCGCCCGAGGGCCCCAAGCTGCTCTGCGTCACCGGAGCCTCCAACGTGACCGGCGAGCTGTGGCCGGTCGCCGAGCTGACCGGGACCGCGCACCGGCACGGCGCCCGGGTGGTGCTGGACGCCGCCCAGCTGGCTCCGCACCACCGGGTCTCGGTGCGCGAGCTGGACGTCGACTGGATCGCCTTCTCCGGCCACAAGATCTACGCGCCCTTCGGCGCCGGCGTGCTGGCCGGCCGGGCGGACTGGCTGGACGCGGCCGACCCGTACCTGGCCGGCGGCGGGGCGACCCGGACGGTGGCCCGGGAGACCGACGGCTCGGTGGCCGTCCAGTGGCACTCCGGTCCGGCCCGGCACGAGGCCGGCTCGCCGAACGTCATCGGCGCCTACGCGATCGCCTCGGCCTGCCGGGCGCTGAGCGAGGCGGGCTTCGACGCGCTGGAGGCCCGGGAGCGGCAGCTGATCGCCCGGCTGACCGCCGGGCTGGCGGAGATCCCGCAGGTCAAGGTGCTGACCCTGTTCGGCGCCGAGGCGGCCCGGGTGGGCGTGCTGTCCTTCGTCGTCCAGGGCTGGAACAGCTCGCACTTCTCGGCCGCGCTGTCCGCCGAGTACGGCATCGGGGTCCGCGACGGCCTGTTCTGCGCGCACCCGCTGCTGCGCACCCTGCTCGGGGACGAAGAGGTCTCCCCCTCCGAGTGCGGGGCGCCCGAGCCGTCGCTGCCCGGCGAGCGCAGCCTGAACGCGATCCGGGTGAGCTTCGGGGCCGGGACCCCGGACGAGCACGTCGACCGCTTCCTGACCGCCGTGCGCGAGCTGGTCACGGACGGTGCCGCGTGGAACTACCGCAACGAGGGCGGGCGCTGCGTCGCCACCGTGCAGGTCGACCGGGGGCGTCAGCAGGGCTGAGGGGCCCGGTCGGCGGGGCCGAGGGGCCTACTCGTCCAGGCCGAGGGCGAAGGCGGCCTCGAGGTCGTGCTGGGAGTAGGTGCGGAAGGCGATCTGGGTCTCGGTGTGGGCCACGCCCGGGACCTTGTTCAGCCGGCCCGGGATGACCGCGGCCAGATCGTCGTGCCGGCGCACCCGGACCATCGCCACCAGGTCGTAGCCACCGGTCACCGAGTACACCTCGCTGACGCCCTCGATGGCCGCGATGGCTTCGGCGATCTCCGGGATGCGGTCGACACTGGTCTTGATCAGGACGATGGCGGTGATCACTGTTCGGGCTCCTTTGTGGGGTGCCGCCAGCGTATCGGGCGTCAGCCGGGTCGTCTCGGGGGGTGGCTGACCGCCGTGCAGGCGTAGAGGAAGCCCGCCGAGAAGCCGATCACGTGAACCAGATAGGCCACCCCGGGCCCGGCCGAGTGGACCGACCACCACTGCAGGGCGAACCAGAGGCCGAGCACCAGCCAGGCCGGGAAGCGCAGCGGCAGGAACAGCAGCAGCGGGACGAGCGTCGTCACCCGGGCGCGCGGATGGAAGCGCAGGTAGGCGCCGAGGACGGCGGAGATCGCGCCGGAGGCGCCGATCAGCACCCGGGTGGAGCCCGGGGAGTGCGCCTCGGCGAGGGCGAAGCCGTACGTGGCCAGGCTGCCGGCGGCCAGGTAGAAGACGGCGAACCGGGCCCGGCCCAGCCGCCGTTCGACGGTGGGGCCGAAGACGTGGAGGAAGAGCAGGTTGCCCAGCAGGTGCAGCCAGCCGGCGTGCACGAAGAGCCCGGTGAGGACGGACAGCGCCGGGTGCTTGCCCGGGGTGGGCGCGGCCGGGCAGCCCGGGGCCGGGTCGGGGGCCTGGGCCAGCTGCTCGGCGGTCAGCGGGCGGCCGGCCAGCACCTCGGCGGGGATGACGCCCCAGCGCTGCTCGTACCGCTGCTCCGCGCAGAGCCGGGACTGGCCGGTGCCGTACAGCGGGTTGAGCCCGGCGGCCGGGCCCAGCAGGAACACCAGGGTGTTGACCGCGATCAGGGCGTAGGTGACCGCCGGGGCGGGCACGGACGGGTGCTCGCCCCGCGCGTCGGTGTGCCCGGGGGCCGTCAGTGCCATGGGGCCAAGCATCCCTCCGTGTCGGGCGTGTGACACGGCCTTGTACGGCAGGTGGACTAGCCCGCTCGTTCTCCTGACTGGTGGCCGGGATGGTTGCCTCAGGCAATAGGCTTGGGGCGGGCAATCCCGCCTCCCGCCGCCGACGCCGGGGCTCCGGGGGGAGCGCCTAGCCCACCCAGGGACCACCCGAGAGGACCCCCGATGACCGTCCCCGCCCTGACCGCCGAGACGCGCTGGCGCTGCACCCTGTGCGGAAACCTCACCCGCTTCGACGTGACCCGCACCGCGCGGGTCACCGAGTTCCTGCACTTCGACCTGGCCGGCGAGTCCAAGGTCGAGGAGACCGAGGTGCTGAGCGAGACGATCGAGTCGGTGCGCTGCCGCTGGTGCAACGCCGTGGACCAGGTTGAGCTGGTGGCCCGTCCGGGCGCCGAGAACGCGGAGGCCTCCGCCGACCAGGGCTGACGCCCGACGGCGCGGGGGCGGGTGCGCGGCGCGCCTGCCCGCCGCGCTGGGACAATACAGACAGGACGCACGGAGCGTGACGACAGGGCGGCGGCCGCGGGCCGTGACCCCGTAGGACCAGGATCGGAGCCGAGGACGTGGTGGACGCAGCGAGGGAGCCCGCCGAAGCGCAGGGGCTTCAGCCCGCTGCGGCCGTGCAGGCGCGGGCCGCCGACGCGGCTCCGTCCGAGCCCGCGGCCGTCGGCGGGGCGGCGGGTTCCGGCGAGGTGGCGCCGGAGCGTGGTGCCGAGAAGCTGGACCGGCCGCTGCCCGAGGGCGTGCGCCGGCGTGTGGTCGGCCTGGCCTCGGACGCGCTCGGCGGGCTGCCGCCCGGCGAGCTGCCGCAGAGCCTGCGCCAGTACGTCAAGTTCACCCCGGCCCGGCGGGCCAAGTACGCGGCCACGGCGCTGGCCGCGGCGCTGGAGTCGGAGCCGGCGTTCCGGGTGCGGATAGCGGAGCGGCTGAGGCTGGGCCAGCCGGACCTGGTGAAGGCGTTGGAGTCGGGCAGCGTTCCGGGCGCCGCCGATCCGATGGACGTCGCGGCCGCCGCCTACCTGGTGCGGTCGGCCGGCTGGAGCCGGCTGGTGGCCGAGGCCGGGGAGGAGGCCGAGCGGGCCGGCGCCGAGGGCGCGGCCGCCGAGGCCACCCGGCTGGCGGAGAAGTTGCAGGCGGAGCTCGCCGAGCTGCGGTCCGCCGCCCGGGCGGACCTGGAGCGGCAGCGCGCGGAGTCCGAGGACGTCCGCCGGGAGGCCGAGTCGCTGCGGAAGAAGGTGCGCTCGCTGGAGAGCGACACCCGCCGGGCGCAGGCCGAGACCAGGCGGCTGACCGCCGAGCTGGAGGCCGCGAGGGCGCAGGCGGCCGCCGAGCGTGGCGCCGCGGAGTCCGAGGCGCGGCGGCTGCGGCACCGGGTCGGCGAGCTGGAGACGGCGGCCGAGCAGGGCCGCCGGTCGGCCCGCGAGGGCCGCAGCGTCGAGGACATGCGGCTGCGGCTGCTGCTGGACACGGTGCTGCAGTCGGCGCAGGGGCTCCAGCGGGAGCTGGCGCTGCCGGTCTCCCAGATCCGGCCGGGGGACCTGGTGGAGGCGGTGGTGCCGGGTGCGGCCTCGCCGCACGACGTGGCCCGGCGCGGTCTGGCCGACGACGATCCGGCGCTGCTGGACCAGCTGCTGGCGATCCCGCAGGTGCACCTGGTGGTGGACGGCTACAACGTGACCAAGACGGGCTATCCGACGCTGCCGCTGGAGCAGCAGCGGATCCGGCTGCTGGGCGGGCTGGCGATGCTGGCCCAGCGCACGCAGGCGGAGGTCACCTGCGTGTTCGACGGGCAGGACCTGGACGTTCCGGTGATCATGGCGCCACCGCGCGGGGTGCGGGTGCGGTTCAGCCGGACCGGCGAGACCGCGGACGAGCTGATCCGCCGTCTGGTGCGGGCCGAGCCGCAGGGTCGTCCGGTGGTGGTGGTGTCCACCGACCGGGAGGTCGCGGAGGGCGTGCGGAAGGCCGGCGCGCGCCCCGTGGCTTCCGTTCTGCTGCTGAACCGGCTGGCGCGGCCCTGACGGCTGCCGCGGCGGGATGAGGCCTGGTCAGCGCCCGGTTTGCGGCGGTGTGCACATCCAGTGAAGCCTGCGGGGGAAGTGGAGTTCACGCCTTCGGGGGAGTGGCAAAACCCGTGGATCTTCCCTAGGGTGTGGCGTCAAACCTATTTTCCGGATTCTCACCTGATCGGGTGAGGCCGATGGAAGAAGGAGCAATTCCCTTGGCCTCCCACCGCCGTCCCAAGCAGCCGAGCCGCGCCCGGGTCTCCGTGCTCACCGCTGCCGCGGCGACCGCGGTCGCCCTCTCCGCGCAGGTCGCCGCGCACGCCGCGCCCCAGCCGAGCAAGACCGACGTCAAGGCGCAGATCGACCAGCTCCAGCAGGATCAGGAGCAGGCGGCGGAGAAGTACAACGGCGCCAAGGAGCGGGCCGACCAGCTCCGCAAGCAGTCCGACCAGCTGCAGGACAAGGTGGCCCGCAGCCAGGACGAGATGACCCAGCTCCAGACCGGCCTGGCCGGCGTGGCGGGCGAGCAGTACCGCACCGGCGGCATCGACCCGTCCGTCCAGCTGATGCTCTCCTCGGACCCGTCGGGCTACCTGGAGAAGGCGTCCAGCGCCCAGCAGGCCAGCGCCAGCGAGTCGGAGGCGCTCAAGGGACTGCTGGACCAGCAGCGCCGGCTGGACCAGGAGAAGTCCGAGGCCGCCGCCGTCCTGGCCTCGCTCGACTCCACCACCAAGGACCTGAACCAGGCCAAGACGGACGTCAACCAGAAGCTGAAGGCCGCGCAGGACCTGCTGAACTCGCTCAGCGCCTCCGACCGCGCCGCGCTGCGGGCCCAGCAGCAGCAGGACGACCGCGCCTCGCGCGGCAGTGACCGTGCCGACCTCGGCAGCCTCCCGCAGGCCGGCGGCTACGCGGGCGTGGCCGTGGCCAAGGCGATGAGCAAGCAGGGCTCGCCGTACGTGTGGGGCGCCACCGGCTCGACCACCTTCGACTGCTCGGGCCTGATGGTCTGGGCGTACGGCCAGGCCGGCGTCTCGCTGCCGCGCACCTCGCAGGAGCAGGGCAACGTCGGCACCAGGGTCTCGCTGGACCAGGCCCAGCCGGGCGACCTGGTCATCTACGGCGCCGACCGGCACCACGTCGGGATGTACATCGGCAACGGCATGGTGGTGCACGCGCCGCACACCGGCGACGTGGTGAAGGTGATGAAGGTCGACGCGATGCCGATCAACACGATCCGCCGGGTCTGACGGCCCGACACGCCCGAAGGGCCCCGTCCGGGCCTGTGATCCACGCCACCCTCCGACCGGGGGTGGCGTTCGGGTTTTGTCCGCAGCGCGAGTCCCCGGTGAAGAGTGATCAGCTTTGCGTACGACGGTGATCACTATGTGTCATATTCACAAAAGAACTTTGGTCTTCTTCCGTCTTTTTTCTGACAAGGATTTGAACGGATCACGGTTCAGTTACTAGGGTCGTGCCCCGAACCACCGCACTCCCGATCGCCCAGCCAGGGTGACGGCGGTGGTTTCCGTCGAGTTCGTGACGCAGCGGGGCGGGCCCAGTGCCTGCCCGACGGGGAACCCAGCAGTCGGGGGTGCTGTCGAACGGAGCCGGGGAACCACGTTCCTCCGGGGTGAATCGGCGCCAGGTCGGCCGGTGGAACGGCCGTGAGGCGTCGTAGGGCACGCTTCCGGCCCGAACCCGTCAGCTCACCCGGTAGACGGCGTAGGAAGAAGGAGTCCGCCTTCGTGGCGTCCCATCGTCGTCCCAAGCCCGCCAGTCGCACCCGGGTCTCGATCCTGACCGGCTTCGCCGCGGCGGCCGTCGCGCTGTCCGCGCAGTCCGGCGCCCACGCCGACCCGCAGCCGACCAAGGACCAGGTCAAGGAGCAGGTCGACCAGCTCAACGAGCAGGCCGAGGTCGCGACCGAGAAGCTCAACGCCGCCCAGGAGAAGCAGCAGCAGCTGCAGAAGCAGGTCACCGACCTGCAGGACCAGGTGGCGCGGCAGCAGGGGCAGGTGACCGACCTCCAGGGCGGCCTGGCCGAGATCGCCGGCGAGCAGTACCGCAACGGCGGCATATCCCAGACCGTCCAGCTGATGTTCTCCGCCAGCCCGGACACCTTCCTGAGCCAGGCCGACACGCTGAACCAGGCCGGCGGCACCCAGAAGGGCCAGCTCAAGCAGCTCCAGGACGAGCAGCGCAAGCTCGACCAGGTGCGCTCCGAGGCCCAGGGCAAGCTCGCCGAGATGGAGACCACCACCCAGCAGCTGAAGAGCGCCAAGGACGAGGTCCAGGGCAAGCTCAAGGCCGCGCAGGACCTCTTCAACACCCTGTCCGAGCAGGAGCGCCAGGCGATCCGCGCGGCCGAGGAGAAGGCCGCCGCCGAGGCCAAGTCGAAGGCCGACGCCGCCGCGAAGGCCGCCCAGCAGCAGGCGGCGGCCCAGCAGGCCGCCGACCGCTCCTCCCGCGACAACAGCCGCACCGACCTGAGCGCGTCGCAGGCCCCCGCCGCGCCGGTCACCAAGCCGAGCGCCGGCAGCTCGCGCGGCGCCGCGGCGCTGTCCATCGCCGCCTCCAAGATCGGCAGCCCGTACGTCTACGGCGCCTCCGGCCCCGGCTCCTTCGACTGCTCGGGCCTGATGGTCTGGGCGTTCAACCAGGTCGACGTCTCGCTGCCGCGCACCTCGCAGGAGCAGGCCCACGCCGGTACCCGGATCGGCACCGACCTCTCCCAGGCCCAGCCCGGCGACCTGCTGATCTTCTACGGGGACGCCCACCACGTCGGCATCTACGCGGGCAACGGCCAGGTGCTGCACGCGCCCAAGCCGGGCGCGTCGGTCCGCTACGAGGCCGTCGGCAACATGCCGCTGACCTCCATCGTGCGGGTCTGATCCCCGCTCAGGCCCTCCCAGGCCCGGCCTTCCACCACGGAAGGCCGGGCCTGCGGCTTTTCCGGCGCATCGGACTGATGTCCGATTGCGGGTCAAATATTCGGGTTGGCAGGGGTTTGGACTCGGTTGCCCGGACTCGCTAACGTCTGCCACCGGACTCCGCTTCCAGGGCCGCCCGCGTTGGGGCGGCGGCGGGGCCCACCGCCGGATCGGAGCCGCTGCCGCCATGCCCGTGCACCGTCGTTCCCAACTGCTCGCCCGTGCGCTGGTGCTGACCGCGGCCGCCGCCACCGCCCTGGGTGTGACGACGGGCGGCAGCGCCCAGGCCGCCCCCGCCGCGCCGGACACGCCCACCCGCAAGGACGTCAAGGCGCAGGTGGAGCAGCTCTACGGCGAGGCCGAGCAGGCGTCCGAGAAGTACAACGCCGCCCAGGAGGCGCAGCAGCGGCTCCAGGGCGAGACGACCGTCCTCCAGGGCGAGATCGCCGTCGCCCAGGACCAGCTCAACCAGCTGCGCGGCGACCTCGCCACCGTGGCCGGCGCCGAGTACCGCGGCGGCGGCATGGCCCAGACCGTCCAGCTGATGCTCTCCACCGACCCGGAGGGCTACCTGTCCCGGGCCCGCACTCTCGACCAGGCCGCCGAGCGGCAGCAGGAGACCCTGCACGAACTGGCCACCCGCCAGCGCCGGCTCGACCAGCGCCGCACCGAGACCGCCGGCAAGCTCGCCGAACTCGACCAGGCCCGTCGCTCGCTCGCCGACAGCAAGCAGCAGATCCAGCAGCGGCTCACCGAGGCCCAGCGGCTGCTCAACAGCCTGGGCGTCGCCGAGCGGGCCCGGATGGCCGCCCAGGACGCCCGGGAGGCCGAGCAGCGCGCCACCCGGGGCACCGACCGGCTGGACCTCGGCACGGCCCCGCCCGCCTCCGAGCGCGGGGCGGCCGCGCTGGCGGCCGCGGTGCGGATGATCGGCTCGCCCTACCTCTACGGATCCACCGGGCCCCGCGCCTTCGACTGCTCCGGTCTGATGTACTACAGCTGGCGGCAGGCCGGAGTGACCCTGCCGCGCACCTCGCAGGCCCAGGCGTACGCCGGGCAGCGGGTCAGCCTCTCCGAAGCGCGGCCGGGAGACCTGGTGATCTTCTACCGGGACATGCACCACGTCGGGATGTACGCCGGCGGCGGGGTGATCGTGCACGCCCCCTACCCGGGCGCCAAGGTCCGCTACGAGAGCGTCAACGCGATGCCGGTCGCGGGGGTGGTCCGGCTCTGAGCCCGGCACCGTCCGACCCCGACGCCCCCCACCCGATAGACGGCGCCCGCCGGACGCTGTCCCGGCGCGGTGCGCTGCTGCTCGCGGCCGGCGGGCTGGCCCAGCTGTCGCTGCCGCCGGCGGCCCCGGCGGACCCCTCCGCGGCCGGGCGGGCGTCGGACCGGTGGGCGTCGGACCGGCGGGCCGAGGTGGCCGCGCTGCTGGACGCGCGGGCCCGGGCGCTGCCCTCCTGGTCCGGACCGGCGGCGATCGAGGCCGGCTACCGCAACCTGGTGCTCGGCGCGGACGCCGGACCGGAGCGGCTCACGGCCGCCGCCGACCTGGCGGTCCGGATCACCGGGTACGACGACTACCCGGTGGTGTACCCGCGCCGGATCGACCTGGTCCTGGCCGGCGGCGGCTGGCGGGTCGACCGGGAGGAGAGCGCGAGCGGGCCCCCGGCGCTCTGGGACCTCGGCTCCGCCCGGTCCGCGGCGGGCGCGCACTGCCTGGTGCTCGGACTGGCCGACGGGCCCGACCCGGCCGGTCTGGTCGCGGTGGCCGACCGGGCCGCACCCGCCGTGAGCGAGGTCTGGGGCACCGGCTGGGCGGGCCGCCTGCTGCTCGAAGTACCCGCCACCGCCGAGCAGTTCGCCCGGCTGCTGGAGGTCGACCCGGCGGGCTGGGCGGGCATGGCGGCGGTCACCTCGGCCGCCCCCGGCGCGCCCTGGCACACCCCCGCCGACCGGGTGCTGGTCAACCCCGGCACGTTCGGGCGGCTCAGCGACTTCGGCCGGCAGGTGGTCGTCACCCACGAGGCCACCCACGTCGCGACCAGGGCCGACACCCGGGCCTGGACACCGCTCTGGCTCTCCGAGGGCGTCGCCGACTGGACCGCCTACCGGGGCTCCGGCCGGCGCCCGCAGCAGATCGCCCCCGAGCTGGCCCGGGACGTCGCCGCCGGCCGGCTGCCCACCGCGCTGCCCGCCGACCGGGACTTCACCGCGGGGGCCGACGGCATCGCCCAGGCGTACGAGCAGGCCTGGCTCGCCTGCGAGCTGCTCGCCCGGCGCTACGGGCCCGAGCGGCTCGTGGCGTTCTACCGGGCGGTCGGCGCGGCCGACGGGGAGGGGGCGGACCGGGACCGCCGGCTGGACCGGCTGCTCCGGGCCGGACCGGGCGTCGGCCTGGCCGAGTTCACCCGGCTCTGGCTGGACGAGGTGGCCGCGCTGCGCGATTAGGTCCTGTCCGGCGTCGCGGGCCCGGCAGGATCGGCCGGACAGGACCTGACGGCGCGCGCGGCGTTCAGCGCCGCTGCCTGGCCGGGGTGCCGGGCCGCTGCCTGGCCGGGGTGCCGGGCCGGTCGATGCCGTCCAGCAGGTCCTGCTCGTAGGCGATGCCGGGGCGCACCGGGTAGGCGCCGGCGGGCACCGGCTCGGGCTTGGCCAGCACCACCGTCGCCGGGAGCTGTGCCGGGCCGCGGGTGGCGCGCCAGAGCCGGACGCAGGAGAGCACGGTGGCGGCCAGCAGCAGCAGGTTGCGCAGGCTGAGCACGGTGACGCCCCAGGGCTCGCTGGCGAGGATCCGGCTGAACATCAGCGGGAACTCGGCCAGCGTCAGCGGGCAGGCGAACAGGATCAGCAGGGCCACCGGCCGCTGGCTGCTGTTGCGCACGGTCAGGCAGACGGCGGCGACGCCGATCAGCCAGACCAGGTACTGCGGGCTGATCACCCGGCTGGTGACGGTGAAGATGAGCAGCGCGCTGAGCGCCGCGTCGTACATGGTGGCCGCGTTGCGGCGCTTGGCGGTGAAGCGCCAGAGCAGCAGCCAGGCGAAGCCCAGCACGGTGCCGGCCATCATCACCTTGCTGATCACGGGGACCCACGGCCCGAGCATCTCCGGGGAGCCGTAGTTCATGGTGACCCTGCCGTCCCAGGCGTCCGCGAGCCGGGCGAAGTGCAGCGGCAGCGCGCCGAGCGACTCCACCTCGATGCCGCGCTCCTTCTGGAAGGCGAGGAAGCCGAAGGCGCCGTTCATCCCGGCCGCGAGCAGGAAGCCCACCGAGACGGCGGTGGCCGCGGCCAGCGTCCAGGCGCGGCGGGTGCGGCGGCCGGAGGGGGTGCCGATCAGGGCGAGCAGCGGCCAGATCTTGATGATCCCGCCCAGGCCGAGCAGCATCCCGCCGATCGCCGGGCGGCGGATCAGCGCCAGCAGGCCGGCCAGGGCGATCGCGGTGACGATGATGTCCAGCCGGTTGTAGACCATCGGGCCGAGCAGCGGCACGGCCACCACCCACATCCAGGCGCCGGTCAGTGCCCGGCCCCGGCGCAGTCCGGTGCGGACCAGCAGGGCGGTGGCGGCGACGTCGGCGATCCCGCAGATCACCCAGAAGGAGACCAGGTACGACCAGGGCAGCAGGCCGGGCAGCAGGATCACCAGGGCCGCGCCGGGCGGGTACTGCCAGGTCACGTCGTCGAACGGGAAGGTGCCGGTCTGCAGGACGCCGTACCAGGCGTGGTAGATCATCCAGACGTCGGCGGTGATGTCCCCGCCGAGCCCCTTGACCACGCCGGTCATCAGCAGCACCAGCACCGTCCGGGTGGCCACCCAGGTGGCGCCGAGTGCGGCGAGCGCCCCGAACGGCCGGCCGGGGGCACGGGCCGGCTCCTGCCGGGCGGCCGGCGTCGGGCCGGGGCCGGCCGCGCCGCTGGGTGTACCGGACTCGGTGGCCGGGGCCAACTCCACTGCGCTCCCTCGTTCGTCTCGGACGTCCCACCGGAGGCGCCGCGCGACGGACGCCCGGGCGGTCGGAGGGGCGGGCACGGCACGCTGGGCCGGGCCGCCACCGGCCGCCTAGGTTCTAGGACTGACCCGGGGGTGAAACGGTTGCCGTGCGCGGATCCGTTCCCGGCGGGTCATGGTGTTGACCTATCGTACGGATCACCCAGCGGTACACCGAGCACCCCCCGACAAGCGAGCCGTGGCCTGAATGCACCGAACCTTGATCGTCACCAACGACTTCCCGCCCCGCCCCGGCGGCATCCAGGCCTTCGTGCACAACATGGCTGTGCGTCAGCCCGCCGGGAGCATCGTGGTGTACGCCTCCACTTGGCGGGACGGCAGCGAGGTGGCCCGCTTCGACGCCGAGCAGCCGTTCCCGGTGATCCGGGACCGGACGAAGGTGATGGTTCCCACACCGCGGGTCACCCGGCGGGCCGCCGAGATCCTGCGGGCGGAGAAGTGCGACTCGGTCTGGTTCGGCGCCGCCGCCCCGCTCGGGCTGATGGCGCCCGCGCTGCGCCGGGCCGGTGCGGCGCGGCTGCTCGGCATGACCCACGGGCACGAGGCCGCCTGGGCCCAGCTGCCGGCCGCCCGGCAGCTGCTGCGGCGGATCGGCGCGGGCACCGACGTGCTGACCTACCTGGGGGAGTACACCCGGTCCCGGATCGCGGGCGCGGTCGGGCCGCAGGCCGCGGCCCGGATGGTGCAGCTGCCGCCGGGCGTGGACGAGACGACCTTCCACCCGGGCTCGGGGGGCGCCGAGGTGCGTCGCCGGCTCGGGCTGGCGGACCGGCCGGTGGTGGTCTGCGTCTCCCGGCTGGTGCCGCGCAAGGGCCAGGACACGCTGATCGAGGCGATGCCGCAGATCCTCGCCGACGTGCCGGACGCCGTGCTGCTGATCGTCGGCGGCGGCCCGTACCGGGCGGACCTGGAGAAGCTGGCCGACGCCAAGGGGGTCCGGGCCTCGGTGCGCTTCACCGGCTCGGTGCCGTGGGAGGAGCTGCCCGCCCACTACGGGGCCGGGGACGTCTTCGCGATGCCCTGCCGGACCAGGCGCGGGGGGCTGGACGTCGAGGGCCTGGGCATCGTCTACCTGGAGGCCTCGGCGACCGGTCTGCCGGTGGTCGCCGGCGACTCCGGCGGCGCGCCGGACGCGGTGCTGGAGGGCGAGACCGGGTACGTGGTGCCGGGCGGCTCGGCCGCCGCGGCCGCCGAGCGGATCGTCCGGCTGCTGGGCGACGAGGAGCTGCGGCGGCGGATGGGCGAGGCCGGGCGGCGCTGGGTGGAGCGCTCCTGGCGCTGGGACCTGCTGGCCGGGCGGCTGACCTCGCTGCTGGCGGCCTAGACCGGGCTCGGACCCGTGAGCGGGCCCCGTCTCCTTCGCCGGAGGCGGGGCCCGCACCCGGCTACTTCTGGTAGATCGCCTCGATGTCGGCGGCGAAGTCCTTCAGCACGAGGTTGCGCTTGAGCTTGAGGGAGGGCGTCAGGTGGCCGCTCTCCTCGGAGAACTCGGTGTCCAGCAGGCGGAACTTCTTGACCGCCTCGGCGTGCGAGACGGCCGCGTTGCCGTCGTCCACCGCGGCCTGGAGGGCGGCCAGCAGGTCCGGATCCTGGCTCAGCTCGGCCACCGTGGCGGTGGCGGGCTTGCCGTTGAGCTCCTTCCACTTGGGGAAGAAGTCCGGGTCGACGGTGACCAGGCAGGCCACGAAGGGCTTGCGGTCGCCGACCACCATGACCTCGCCGACCAGTGCGTGCGCCCGGATGCGGTCCTCGATCACGGCCGGGGCGACGTTCTTGCCGCCCGCGGTGACGATGATCTCCTTCTTGCGGCCGGTGATGGTCAGGTAGCCCTCGGAGTCGAGCGAGCCGAGGTCGCCGGTGGCGATCCAGCCGTCCTTGAGGGTGTCGGCGGTGGCCTGCGGGTTGTTCCAGTAGCCGGTGAAGACGTGCGGGCCCTTGAAGAAGACCTCGCCGTCCTCGGCGATCCGCACCGAGGCACCGGGGACCGGCTGGCCGACCGTGCCGATCTTCGGCTTGTCCCACGGGTTGAAGGCGGTGGCCGCGCAGGTCTCGGTCAGGCCGTAGCCCTCCAGGACGGTGAAGCCGATGCCCCGGTAGAAGTGGCCCAGCCGCTCGCCGAGCGGGGCGCCGCCAGAGATGGCGTGGGTGGCCCGGCCGCCGAGGGCCGCACGCAGCTTGCTGTAGACCAGCTTGTCGAAGACCGCGTGCTTGATCCGCAGGCCCAGGCCCGCGCCGCCGGCGTCCAGCGCCCGGCTGTAGGCGATCGCGGTGTCGGCGGCCTTGTCGAAGATCTTGCCCTTGCCGTCGGCCTGGGCCTTGGCGCGGGCGGTGTTGTAGACCTTCTCGAAGACTCTCGGCACGCCCAGGATCAGGCTCGGCTTGAAGGCGGCCAGCTCGGTGGTGACGTCCCTGACGTCGGAGACGTGGCCCAGCTTGATCGGCGCCATCGCGGTGGCGATCTCGGCGATCCGGCCGAGTACGTGGGCCAGCGGCAGGAACAGCAGGACGGAGCTGTCGCCGGTGCGGAACAGCGGGGCCAGGCGCTCCACCACGTTGCCGCACTCGGCGAGGAAGTTGGCGTGCGTCAGCTGACAGCCCTTCGGGCGGCCGGTGGTGCCCGAGGTGTAGACGATGGTGGCGATCGAGTCGGCGGTCGCGGTCGAGCGGCGCTCCTGCACCGTCTCGTCCGGGACGTCCTTCCCGGCCTCGGCCAGCGCGGCGATCGCGCCGCCCTCGATCTGCCAGGTGTGCTTCAGCCCGGTGAGCCGGCCGCGGACCTCGTCGACCACCTTGACGTGCTGGTCGGTCTCGGTGACGACGGCGACCGCGCCGGAGTCGCCGAGGATCCACTCGACCTGCTCGGCGGAGGAGGTCTCGTACACCGGGACGGTGATCGCGCCGGCCGTCCAGATCGCGAAGTCCAGCAGCGTCCACTCGTACCGGGTGCGGGACATGACGCCCACCCGGTCGCCCGGCTCGATGCCCGCGGCGATCAGGCCCTTGGCGGCGGCGTGCACCTCGGCCAGGAACTGCACCGCGGTCAACTCCTGCCAGCGGCCGTCCACCTTCCGGCTGAGCACCGCGACGTCCGGGTGCTCCGCCGCGTTCCGGTGCACAGGGTCGGAGAGATTACCGCCGCCGGGTACCTGATAGAGAGCCGGAAGGCTGAAGTCGAGCAAGACTGCTCCTCGTTCGCGACGCTGCGGGACGGCAGGACGTTACTGCCCGGTAGGCAGCTTCGACCAGGGGGGTCGGCTCCGGTGTTCGAAGTGTCACACCCGGCCGGGTCCGACCAGGCCGTGACCGGGTCGTTCGAATGGCACCCTACGACAGCCCCGAGGTGACCGGCCGGTAGCATGCCCCGCCGACCGGCGCCGGGCCCCCGCCGAGCCGCGGCCCGCGCGGCCGAGCCGATCGCTGGTCGCGGTAGCCTGCTCCGGGCGGACAAGGCCGAGCACGCTCGACCGGACCGGCAGGCAGAGGGACGACGCGGAGGGCCATTCCATGGCGGAGCACACCAGGTCGAGCATCACCATCGACGCGACCCCGGCCACGGTCATGGCCGTGATCGCCGACTTCGCCGCCTACCCGGCCTGGACCGGCGAGGTCAAGGAGGTCGAGGTCCTGGAAGCCGGCGAGGACGGCCGCGCCGCCCAGGTCCGCCTGCTGCTCGACGCCGGCGCCATCCGCGACGAGCACGTCCTCGCCTACACCTGGGACGGCGACCGCGAGGTCGGCTGGACCCTCGTGCGCAGCCAGATGCTCCGCTCGCTGGACGGCTCCTACTCCCTCGCCCCGCTCTCCGGCAGCCGCACCGAGGTGACGTACCAGCTCGCCGTGGACGTCAAGATCCCGATGCTCGGCATGATCAAGCGCAAGGCCGAGAAGGTCATCATCGACCGCGCCCTGGCCGGTCTGAAGAAGCGCGTCGAGGACGCCGACGGCAAGAAGCCCGTCCAGGGCTGACGCGGCGGAACGGGGGCCGACGGCATGACGGCGACACGCACCATCCTGGTCAGCGGCGACGCGGGCGCGCCCGTGGTGGCCGCCGCCACCGCCCTGCACGCCGCCCGGCGCGGCCACCGCACCTGGCTGCTGGCCGCCGACGACCCGCACCGCGCCCTGGACGGCGTCCTCGGCACCCGCCTGGAGCCCGAACCGGCCCGCTACGCACCCGGCCTGACCGTCTCCCGGATCGACGAGCAGGCCGCCTTCCGGTACGCCGCCGGCGAGCTCACCAGCCGGCTCAAGCCCGCCCTCGACCTGCTCGGCGCCGAGCAGCTCGACCCCGAGGAGCTGACGGCCCTCCCCGGCATCGCCCGGATCGCCCTGCTGCGTGCCCTGCCCGCCGCCGACCAGGACGTCCTGGTCGTGCTCGCCCCGCCGCCCGCCGAGCTGATCGCCACCCTCGCCCTGCCCGAGCAGCTGGAGCGCTACCTGGACCGGCTCGTCCCCGAGCAGCGGCAGGCCGCCCGGGCGCTGCGCCCGCTGCTGGCCGGCCTGGCCGGCGTGCCGATGCCCGCCGAGTGGCTGTACGAGGGGCGGACCAAGGCCGCCGCGGTGCTCGCCGAGTCCCGCGCCGCGATCGCAGCGCCCGGCACCAGCGTGCGCCTGGTCGTGCCCGCCGACGGCCACCCGTACCGGGAACTGGGCCGGATCCGGGCCGGGTTGGCCCTGCACGGCCACCGGCCGGACGCCGTCGTGGTGCACGGAGTGCTGCCCGAGGGCGCGGCCGACTCGCCGGACCCGTGGCTGGCCGCGCTGGCCCGCCGCCGCCGGGAGGAACTGGCCGAGCTCGCCGCCGAGACCGACGCCCCGGTGCTGGCCACCGGACTGGCCGAGGCCACCCTGGAGGCCGTCGCCGACCGCCTGTACGGGGGCGGGCCCGGCCCGGAGCGGCTGGCCCCCGAGCCCTGGCCGGTCGAGGACCGCCTCGCCGAGGATGGCCTGCTGGTCTGGCATCTCGCGCTGCCCGGCGCCGACCGGGCCGAGCTGGACCTCGTCCGGCGCGGCGACGAACTGGTCGTCGGCCTCGGCGCCCACCGCCGGGTGCTCACCCTGCCGTCCGCGCTGCGCCGCTGCACGGTGGCCGGCGCGAGCCTGCACGATGGGGCGCTCTCGGTACGGTTCGCGCCCGACCCGGCGCTCTGGCCCCGGGGCTGAAGCCCTTTCGGGGCCCCTACCGGCTGTCCGGTAGCGTCGGGCCCGAGGGCCGCGGGGTGCGGCCCCGGCTGAGGAGGCGCCCGCGATGACCAGCACCGACGACCGGACCGAGCCCACCGCCGAGCCGGGCGGCCCGCAGGCCCACCCGTTCGGGCCGGAGCTGGGCCCGCTGGTGGACGAGGTGCGCAAGCTCGCCTCCGCCGTCGGCCAGAAGGCGCAGGAGGCGAGCGCCGACACCCTGATCACCCTCTCCGGGCTGGCCGACCGGCTGCGCACCCAGCAGCCCGAGGTCTACTCCCACCTCGCCGCCGCCGGCTCCGGACTGGCCGCCGCGGGCACCGAACTGCTGGCCGCCTACCGGGCCGCGGTGGCCGGCCACGAGCACCGCTGGACGGCCGGCGAGGGCTCCCCCACCGAGCGGATCGACCTCGACACGCCTGACGAGGCGTCCGCCAAGCAGTGAATCCGTAACCTTCGAACCGTGATCGCGTTGCTCTGGTGCGTGACGAAGCGGGCGATTAGATACGACTTTTGAAGCATGGCGGCCCGGTTGGTCCATGATTGTCTTCGGTTAATGTATGCGAGGCTGTGTACGGGGGGCAGGGTTGGGCGGTACCGTTCCGCCCAGCGGGAACGAGTGAATAGCTGAGGGACACATGGCTCTGACCATCGGCGTCGATGTCGGCGGGACCAAGATCGCGGCAGGCGTGGTCGACGAGGCGGGCGCGATCCTGGCCCGGACCAGGGTGCCCACCCCGGCCGACCCGCAGTGGGCGGTCGATGCCATCGCGCAGGCCGTGCGCGAGCTCAAGGAGCAGCACCCCGACGTCACCGCCGTCGGCGTCGGCGCCCCCGGCTTCGTGGACAGCAACCGTTCCACGGTGATCTTCGCTCCCAACATCGACTGGGAGAACGAGCCGCTGCGCGGCCGCATCGAGGAGCTCGCCGGCCTGGACACCGTCGTCGAGAACGACGCCAACTGCGCCGCCTGGGCCGAGTTCCGCTTCGGCGCCGCCGCCGACCACCGGGACATGGTGCTGATCACCGTCGGCACCGGCATCGGCGGCGGCATCGTCCTCGACGGCCGGCTGCACCGCGGCCGGTTCGGCGTGGCCGGCGAGATCGGCCACCTCAACATGGTCCCCGACGGCCTGGCCTGCGGCTGCGGCGGCAAGGGCTGCTGGGAGCAGTACGGCTCCGGGCGGGCGCTGCGCCGCTACGGCCGGGAGAGGGCCGCCGCCGACCAGGTGCGCGGCCGGCGGATGCTGGAGCTCAACGACGGCGTCGCCGAGACCATCCGCGGCATCCACATCACCGAGGCGGCCGAGGAGGGCGACCCGCTCGCCCTGGAGTGCTACGCCGAACTGGCCGACTGGCTCGGCCGCGGCATGGCCGACCTCGCCGCGCTCTTCGACCCGGGCGTCTTCGTCCTCGGCGGCGGCGTCTCCGACTCCGGCCGCCTGCTGCTCGACCCGGTCGCCAAGGCCTTCGAGCACTACCTCACCGGCGGTATCCACCGCCCGCGCGCCGAGGTCGTGCTGGCCTCGATGGGCTCCGCCGCCGGCATCGTCGGCGCCGCCGACCTGGCCCGCACCGCGTAGCCACCCCCCGAACCCGCCGGCGGCGGTGCGACCGGACCCCGACCAACCCCGGACGCGCCGCCGCCGACGCACGCCCCCGGCCCTGCCGTACGGTCGTCCCACGCACCACGTACGTACGGGGAGGACCAGGACCATGACCACGGCACCCGCCGAACCGCCGCCGCCCGGCCCGCGCCGGCTGCGCCTGCTCAGCTACAACATCCGCTCGCTGCGGGACGACCGGCGGGCGCTGGCCCGGGTGATCCGGGCCTGCGCGCCCGACCTGGTCTGCATCCAGGAGTCGCCGCGCTACTGGCGGCCCGAGGGCCAGGCCGCCTGGCTGGCCCGGAGCACCGGGACGGCCGTCCTGGCCGGCGGCGGCCGGACCGCCGCCGGGCCGCTGCTGCTCGGCCGGCCCGGCGCGGCGCAACTGCTGGGCGTGCACGACCGGCTGCTGCCCAAGACCCGCGGCCTGCACGCCCGGGGCTTCGCCACCGCGCTGCTGCGACTGCCCGGAGCGGCGCCGTTCACCCTCACCAGCTGCCACCTCAGCCTGGACGCCGACGAGCGGTACGGCCAGTTCGAGCTGCTGCTCGACCAGCTCGGGATCGCCGAACACGGCATCGTGGCAGGGGACTTCAACGAGCACCCGGACGGCAGGGGCTGGCAGCTGCTGGCCGCGCGGCTCCAGGACGGGTACCCGACCGCGCCCTGGGGCGGCGAGTTCACGTCCGTCCCCGAGCGCCCCTACCAGCGGATCGACGCCGTGTTCGCCACGCCCGGGATCACCGTCCTCGGCTGCGGGGTGCCGCACGGGCTGCCCGGCGTCACCGAGGCCGACCTGCGCGCCGCGACCGACCACCTGCCGGTGCTCGCGGTGCTGGAGCTGCCGGAGGCTCCGGCAACCTAGACGACCGCGCCGTTGTCCGGGTCCTCGGGCTCGTCCTCGTCGCGGTCCTTCATCCGGGTCACCAGGGTGACGAAGCCGCCGAGGAAGGCGGTGATCCCGACCCAGGCCGGCCAGCCGGCGATCTCCCGCCACACTACCGCGTCGAACAGCAGCAGGGCGGGGCCGCCGAGCACCGCGAGCCAGGCGAACTTCGCGGTGACGTCGGCGGTCGGCAGCGGCGGGGGCTCCGGCGGGACGTAGTGGTCCTCGTCGGTCTCCTCGGCCAGCTCGAAGTCGCGCGGGCCCGAGCCCGCCGCCGGCATCACCGGCCGACCGGAGCGGGGGCGGGGCTGCGGGGCGAGGTCGGCGAGGTCGTCCGGGTCGGTCCGGGAGCCGGGGGCATCCTTGAGGCCGCCCTTCAGCTCGCTCTGCGCCCGGAGGTTCTCGACCTCCGGCCAGTTGGGATTGGTGAGGTCCACGGGGTCGTCGAACTGGGCGACCAGGGCGGCGAAGATCTCGTCCTGCTCGGCCTGGCTGCGCTCGGGGGCACGCCGGGTGCGGGGCTCCGCGGGCGCGGTGGCGTCCGGTTCGGCCGGGCGCCGGTCGGCGGCCGTCGCTTCGGGGGCCTCCGCGGCCGGGGCGGTGACGCCGTCCGCCCCCGGACGGTCCGCCGGGGCGCCGCTCTGCGCGGTGCCGTCCTTCGCCGTGCCGTCCTTCGTCGCGCCGTCCTCGCGGGGTGCCTCGTCCCCGCCGCCCGCCGTGCTGCTCTCGTGCACTTCCGGCCCTTCAGCCATGGTGATCGTCGGATTCGACCCCGGTGACGCCCACCGCGTGCGCGGGGGCCAGCCGTCGGATGAAGTCCTGGCTGGCCGCGAATATTTCCGCCGCGTCGTGGTCCAGCGTCGCGACGTGGAAGCTGCGCTGGCACAGCCGCTCCGTCACGTCGGTCGAGGATATCCGGGCCAGCACCAGTTCCGAGTTGGCCGGCGAGACGACGTGGTCCTGCGGACTGCGGAAGAGCAGCACCGGCTGGGTCACCTGCGGCAGCCGCCGTCGGACGTCCCGCCACAGCCGGCCCAGCGACCAGGCGGCGTTCAGCGGCGTCCGGTCGTAGCCCAGCTCGACCGCGCCGGGCTTGGCGATGTCGTCGGCGATCCCGGGCACGCTCGGCACGAGGTGCCGCAGCACCGGCAGCAGCACACTCGCGGGGTTGTCCGAGCGCACCGACGGGTTGACCAGCACCAGCCCGGACACCGCCGGACCGTGCAGCGCGGCCAGCCGCAGCGCCAGCGCGCCGCCCATCGACAGCGCGCAGACGAAGACCTGCTCGCACTCGGCGGACAGCGTCAGCAGTTCGTGCTCGACCTCGGCGTACCAGTCCTCCCAGCGGGTGACCTGCATGTCCCGCCACCGGGTGCCGTGCCCGGGCAGCAGCGGCAGCGACACGCTGAACCCGGCCGCGGCCAGTTCCTCCGCCCAGGGCCGCAGCGACTGCGGCGACCCGGTGAAGCCGTGGCACAGCAGCACCCCCACCGGTCCGCCGCGGTGGCGGTACGGTTCGGCACCGGGCAGCAACGGCATGGCGGACTCCTTCGCGGGCGGGTGGCGCTGGGGGAGGGACGCTGGAGGGGGAGGCTGCGGGAATCCGCATCGTCCCACGGCCCCGCCCGGGACGTACACCCCTCATGGCGGCTCCCGCGCGGGCCGCACACCCCTCGCGGCGGCCCCCGCGCGAGTGCTTGCGGGAGTCCGGCGGCGGCCCGCCGGGGCGGGGCGGGGCGCGGGCCGAGCCCACGGGGCATTAGGATCGACCGGTCCGCATAACAGGAGGCCCGGGTTGTTCTACCGACTGATGAAGATGATCGTCGCGCCACTGCTTCGGATCTTCTTCCGGCCGTGGATCGAGGGTGAGGAGAACATCCCCACCGAGGGCGCGGCCATCATCGCGAGCAACCACCTGTCCTTCTCGGACTCCTTCTTCTTCCCCGCGCTGATCAAACGCCGGGTGACCTTCATCGCGAAGGCCGAGTACTTCAACACCCCGGGCATCAAGGGCCGGCTGACCGCCGCGTTCTTCAAGGGCGTCGGCCAGCTGCCGGTGGACCGCTCGGGCGTGCGCGGCGCGGGCGAGGCCGCGATCCGCAGCGCCATCGCGGTGCTGGACGGCGGCGAGCTGTTCGGCGTCTACCCCGAGGGCACCCGCTCGCCGGACGGCAAGCTGTACCGCGGCAAGGTCGGCGGCCTGGCGCGCGTCGCGCTGGCCACCGGCGCGCCGGTCATCCCGGTCGCCATGATCGACACCGAGAAGGTCCAGCCGCCCGGTCAGGTGATCCCCAACTTCGGTACCCGCCCCGGCATCCGGATCGGCCGCCCGCTGGACTTCTCCCGCTACCACGGCATGGAGAACGACCGCTTCATCCTCCGTTCGGTGACGGACGAGGTGATGTACGAGATCATGCGGCTCTCCGGCCAGGAGTACGTGGACATCTACGCGACCGCGGCCAAGCGGCAGATCGCCGACGACAAGAAGAAGGCCGACGCCGAGCGCAAGGCCGCCGCCAAGGCGGAGAAGGCGGAGGCGGAGGCCGAGAAGGCCGCCGCCGACAAGGCCGCCGCGACGGAGAAGGCCGAGCAGTCCGGGCAGGAGCCGAAGGAGACCGGGTCGGCCTGACGACCGCGGGCGCGGCCCGGGGGAGGGGCGGAAGGATGACGGACGGCGAGAGAACCGGGGCAGTCGGCGGCGCGGTCGCGGCCGGGGGCATGTCCGTCGAACTGCCGTTGTGGAAGGCCATCTCCTACTTCCGGCTGCTAGCCCTCTGCTACGCCCTGCTGCGCTACCTCAATTCCTACCTGGACTTCCTGCACCCCGTCGCCGGCTGGATCTTCCTCGGTACGCTCACCCTCTGGACGCTCGCCAGCACCCGGGCCTTCGCCGGCCCGCAGCGCTGCACCTGGTACGTGCTCGGCACCGACCTCACCCTCGCCGTCACCGGCATCGTGATGAGCGGCCTGACCGACGACCCGGTGCGGATCAGCCACGGCGCGCCCACCCTGCCGACCATCTGGGCCGCCGGTACGGTGCTCGGCTTCGCCGGCAAGGGTGGCTGGCGCTGGGCGGCCGCCGCGGGCACGGTGATCGGCGTCGCCAACATCCTCGGCCACGGCGGCGCGACCGGCGACAACGTCCACAACATCATGCTGCTGATGGTGGCCGGCTGCGCCATCGGCTACGTCATCGAACTGGCCCGCGCCAGCGAGGCGACGCTCACCCGGGCACTCCAGGTCGAGGCGGCCACCCGGGAGCGCGAGCGGCTCTCCCGCGACATCCACGACGGCGTGCTCCAGGTGCTCGCCCTCGTCCAGCGCCACGGCGCGGAACTCACCGCGCGGCCGGCCGAGGGCGCTGCGGCCGCGGCCGGTGGACGCCCGGGCGGCGACGCCGACTTCGCCGAACTCGGCCGGCTGGCCGGCGAGCAGGAGCGCGCCCTGCGGGCGCTGATGACCGGCGGCCCGATCCCGGGGCAGCGCCCGCCGGAGTGCGGGGCCGGGGAGCCGCAGGACCTCACCGCGCTGCTGCGCCCGTACGCCGACGAGCGGATCACGCTGTCCGCCCCCGGCGGGCCGGTGCTGCTGTCCGCCGGGGCGGCCGGCGAACTGGCCGCGGCGGTCGGCGCCGCCGTCGACAACGTCCGCCGGCACGCCGGGGAGCGGGCCCGGGCCTGGATCCTGGTGGAGGACGAGCCGCAGGCCGTCACGGTCAGCATCCGCGACGACGGCCCCGGCTTCGCCCCCGGCCGCCTCGGCGAGGCGGAGCGGGCCGGGCGGCTGGGCGTCTCCCAGTCCATCCGCGGCCGGCTGCTGGACCTCGGCGGCACGGCCGAGCTGTACTCGGCGCCCGGGGAGGGCGTCGAGGTCGAACTCCGCGTCCCGAGGAAGGGGTCTGATGACCGATCAGCCGACGACTGACCGGCCGATACGGGTGATGGTCGTGGACGACCACCCGATGTGGCGCGACGCCGTCTCGCGGGACCTCGCCGAGGCCGGGCTGGACGTGGTGGCCACCGCGGGCGACGGCGAGGAGGCCGTGCGCCGGGCCCGCGCCTGCTCGCCGCAGGTCGTCGTGCTGGACCTCAACCTGCCCGGTCTGCCCGGCGCCGAGGTGTGCCGCCAGGTGGTCGCGCAGGACCCGGCGGTGCGGGTGCTGATGCTCTCGGCCAGCGGCGAGCACCAGGACGTGCTGGAGGCGGTGAAGTCCGGCGCGACCGGGTACCTGGTCAAGTCGGCCGGGCGGGAGGAGCTGCTGGACGCGGTGCGGCGCACGGCCGTGGGCGACGCCGTGTTCACCCCGGGCCTGGCCGGCCTGGTGCTGGGCGAGTTCCGCCGGCTGGCCGCCGAACCGGCCCCGGCCTCCGCGCCGGCCGTCCCACAGCTGACCGCCCGGGAGACCGAGGTCCTGCGCCTGGTGGCCAAGGGCCTGTCGTACCGGCAGATCGCCGACCGGCTGGTGCTGTCGCACCGGACGGTGCAGAACCACGTCCAGAACACGCTCGGCAAGCTGCAACTGCACAACCGGGTGGAACTGGTGCGGTACGCGATCGAGCAGGGGCTGGACGACGACATCTGACGGCTCCGGTGGGATCCGGCCGCCTCGGCGATCCCGCGTGCGGTGGGGGGCCGGTCTCCCGGGACCGGCCCCCCACCGGCTGCTCAGCCGCGGACGGCCGCCGCCTCGCGCAGCAGGCCCGCCACGATGCCGACGCCGTCGCGGGTCAGCACCGACTCGGGGTGGAACTGGAGGCCGGCGAAGCCGGGCCCGCGCAGCGCGTGGACGTCCCCGGTGGCGGCGTCCCGGGCGACCTCGACGCCCCGCGCGGCGAGCCGGGCCGCGTCGGCGTCCGAGCAGCGCGCGGTGAACGTGTTGTAGAAGCCGACGGTGTGCTTGGTGCCGAACAGATCGATGCTCTCCTGCGCGCCCTGGTACGGGACGTCCTTGCGGCCCAGCGCCAGCCCGAGCTCGCCGCAGAGCAGTTGGTGGCTGAGGCAGACCGCGAGCAGCGGCGCGGTGCGGGCTCCGGACCGGACGGCTGCCAGGGCGTCCGCGACGACCGGCCGCAGCAGGGCCATCTTGGGGTCGTCGGTGAGCGCCGGGTCGCCGGGCCCGGGGCCCAGCACCAGCGGCCCGCGGTGCGCCGCCAGCAGGGCGGGCAGCCCGGGCGCGTCGTAGCGGACGACGCTGACCTGGTGGCCGATCGAGGTGAGCAGGTGGGCGAGCATCGAGGTGAAGGTGTCCTCGCCGTCGACCACCAGGGTCGGCGCGGGCTCGGTGACCACGGTCGGTGTCTGCATCCGCAGCCAGAACGGGGCGAGGTCGGCCCGCCGGGCGTCCAGGGCGGCCTGGACGCGGTGGTCGTCGGCCAGCCGGGGGCCGGTGGGGCCGGGCAGCCGGGCGGGCGCGGGCCGGGCGCCGATCGCGGTGAGCACCCCGGCGGCCTTGGCGTGGGTCTCGGCGACCTCGGACTCGGGGACGGAGTGGCGGACCAGCGTGGCGCCGACCCGGACGACCAGGCGGCCGGTGGCCGGGTCGATGTCGGCGGTGCGGATGCAGATGGGCGAGTCCAGCAGCTGCCCGCCGCTGGCGGAGCGGCCGATCAGGGCGAGCGCGCCGGAGTAGTAGCCGCGCCCGCCGGGCTCGTACCGCTTGATGACCCGGGTGGCGTTCTGGACCGGGCTGCCGGTGACGGTGGCGGCGAACATCGTCTCGCGGAGCACCTCGCGGACGTCCAGCGAGGTGCGTCCGCGCAGCTCGTACTCGGTGTGGGCGAGATGGGACATCTCCTTGAGCCGGGGCCCGAGCACCTGGCCGCCGAGGTCGCCGACCGTGCACATCATCTTGAGCTCTTCGTCGACGACCATCGTCAGTTCCTCCAGTTCCTTGGGGTCGTGGAGGAACCGGAGCAGCGAGTCGATGTCCGAGCCGCCGGTCGGATAGCGGTAGGTGCCGGAGATCGGGTTCATCACGACGGTGCCGCCGCTCTGGCGGACGTGCACCTCGGGGGAGGCGCCGACCAGGACGCGTTCTCCGGTGTGCACCAGGAAGGTCCAGTAGGCGCCGCGCTCCTGCTCCAGCAGCCGCCGGAACAGGGTGAGCGCGAGTGCGGGCGAGAAGTTCTCCAGGGTGGCGCCGAAGTCGCGCCGGATCACGAAGTTGGCGCCCTCGCCGTTGCCGATCTCCTCCTCGATCACCCGGCGGACGATCGCGGCGTACGCCTCGTCGTCGATGTCGAACGAGCCGCCGGTGAGCGAGACCGGCGACTGCGGCAGGGCGGCGGTGAGTTCGGCCAGCGGCAGGGTGTGCTGTTCGGCCACCGAGAGGGCCTGCAGCGGGGTCCCGTCGTCGTGCGCCTCGAAGCCGCGCTCGCGGATCTGCCGGTACGGGACGAGCGCGAGCAGGTCGTGCACGGGGCCGTCGGCCGGGACGCCGGTGCGGACCGGCAGGTCGGCGAGGTTCCGGTAGCTGTCGACGGTGCCCATCAGCACCTCGACGGTGTCCGGGGCGAGCCGGGGGGTGCGGCGGTGCAGCAGGGCGAACGCGGGCGCGTCGGGAGCGGTGAGGCGGGCGAGCAGGTCGGCGGTGGCGGTCACGGAGCGGCTTCCTTCCGGGGGACTGGTGAGGTGCGGTGCTGGGATCCGCTCCCGGAGGGCCGTCTGCGCATACGCCGACGGCCGCCCCGAGGGGCGGCCGTCGTGTTCGTCTAGGAACGCGCGATCGGTGGGCCACCCTTGGGGGAGGCCCACCACCAGGAGTGGGTGTGGGGCGCGTGCATGGTTCGAGCGTAGCGGATCGTGCGGGGAGGGTGAGCCCGGTCACGTGTTTGTCCGAGTTATGTCTCACCCCTCGGGCAATGGTCACGAATCGCTCGGGTCACCCCGTAGCCTTGGTGGTGTGACCGTGACGACTGAGACATCGAGGACTGGCCACTCCTGGCAGTCCCTGCCCGCGGCGCAGCAGCCTGAATGGCCGGACCAAGAGGCTCTGCGCAAGACCCTTGCCGAGCTCGCCTCCTATCCGCCGCTCGTGTTCGCCGGCGAGTGCGACCAGCTGCGCGCCCGGCTCGGCGCCGTGGCGCGCGGGGAGGCCTTCCTGCTGCAGGGCGGTGACTGTGCCGAGGCCTTCGACGGCGTCTCGGCGGAGCACATCCGCAACAAGCTGAAGACCCTGCTGCAGATGGCCGCCGTGCTGACGTACGCGGCCTCGGTGCCGGTCGTGAAGGTGGGCCGGATCGCCGGCCAGTACTCCAAGCCGCGCTCCAAGTCGACCGAGACCCGCGACGGCGTGACGCTGCCGGTCTACCGCGGCGACTCGGTGAACGGCTTCGACTTCACCCCCGAGTCCCGCATCCCGGACCCGGAGCGCCTCAAGCGGATGTACAACGCGTCCGCCGCGACGCTGAACCTGGTGCGCGCGTTCACCACCGGTGGCTACGCGGACCTGCGCCAGGTGCACGCCTGGAACCAGGACTTCGTGCGCAACTCGCCGGCCGGCCAGCGCTACGAGCAGCTCGCCCGGGAGATCGACAACGCCCTGGCGTTCATGAACGCCTGCGGTGTGGCGCCGGAGGAGTTCAAGACCGTCGAGTTCTTCTCCTCGCACGAGGCGCTGATCCTCGACTACGAGACCGCGCTGACCCGCGTGGACTCGCGCACCGGCGAGCTGTACGACGTCTCCGGCCACATGGTGTGGATCGGCGAGCGCACCCGCCAGCTGGACCACGCGCACATCGAGTTCGCCTCGAAGGTCCGCAACCCGATCGGCGTCAAGCTCGGCCCGACCACCTCGGTCGACGAGGCGCTGACCCTGATCGAGAAGCTGGACCCGGAGCGCGAGCCCGGCCGCCTCACCTTCATCACCCGGATGGGTGCGGGCAAGGTCCGCGACCACCTGCCCACCCTGGTGGAGAAGGTCACCGCGTCCGGCGCCCAGCCGGTGTGGATCTGCGACCCGATGCACGGCAACACCTTCGAGGCCTCCAGCGGCCACAAGACCCGCAGCTTCGACGACGTGCTCGACGAGGTCAAGGGCTTCTTCGAGGTGCACCGCGCGCTGGGCACCCACCCGGGTGGCATCCACGTGGAGCTGACCGGCGACGACGTGACCGAGTGCGTTGGCGGTGGCGACGAGGTGCTGGTCGACGACCTGCACCAGCGCTACGAGACGGCCTGCGACCCGCGGCTCAACCGCAGCCAGTCGCTGGACCTGGCGTTCCTGGTGGCGGAGATGTACCGCGGCCAGTGAGCTGCCACGGGAGCTGCCACGGGTGAGCCGCCGCCGGCGGGTCACCGGTGAACGAATGTGACGAAAGCCCCTCCGGATTCGGGGTCCCCGAGCCCGGAGGGGCTTTTTCGTGCCCGGATCGCCGGGTAAGGTGAGGCTTAGTGAAGTAAGGCAAGCCTTAGTCAAGATCGTTCCGCCGGTCGGCGCCGCACCACCCTGGAGAGTCCGCGATGTACGTGTGCATGTGCCATGCGGTCACCGAGGACCAGGTGAAGAAGGCGATCGACGCCGGGGCCGGCACCCCGCGCCAGATCGCCCGGGGCTGCAAGGCCGGCACCGACTGCGGATCCTGCGTCCGCCGGATCCAGGCCCTGCTCGGCGAGCACGGCGCCCGGCCCTGCCCGACCGCCCGCCTCGCCGCGAAGCTCGGCCTGGCCGACCCGCAGGACCAGGCCGCGTCCGCGCCGGCGGCCACCGTGACTCAGGCCGCCCCGACCCCGGTCGCCCCGCTGCGCGCGGCCTGAGGGCTCAGGAGTCCGGCTGCTCGATCACCTGGGCGAGGTAGAGGGCTTCGCCGAGCTTCTCCAGGAGCTCCAGCTGGGTGTCGAGGTAGTCGATGTGGTGCTCCTCGTCGGCCAGGATGTCCTCGAAGATGTTCGCCGAGGTGACGTCGTTCTTGGCGCGCATCACCACGATCCCGCGCTTCAGCCGGTCGATCGCCTCGACCTCGATCTGGCGGTCCGCCTCGAACATCTCCTTGACCGTCTGGCCGATCCGGACGTGGAACAGCCGCTGGTAGTTCGGCAGCCCGTCCAGGAAGAGGATCCGGTCGGTGAGAGTCTCGGCGTGCTTCATCTCGTCGAAGGACTCGTGCCGGGTGTACTTGGCGAGCTTCGTCCAGCCGAAGTTCTCCTGCATCTTGGCGTGCAGGAAGTACTGGTTGATCGCGGTGAGCTCCGCGGTGAGCTGTTCGTTGAGGAACTCGATGACCTCTGGGTCGCCCTGCATGGCTGGTGCCTCCCTGCGCTACGGCCTGTTGTGACTCCTGCGCTGCGCATCCTGGCATCGAAATGGGAGAAAATTCCAGTAAGTTCACACTCACTAGGACATGTTTTGGAATATCCGATTTGAGCCGATACGGGCCCGATCACCGGTTCTTGGGGGCGGGGCGTGTGGTCGCGCGAAGGGGCGCGCACGGCGCGTCGGCCGCCGTCTGTCACCATGGAGTCATGGGTCAGTCCGAACAAGAACCGCTTCCGCCGTCTGACCCGAGGCTCCCCCCGGGGCAGCGCGTGCAGCGCGGCTGGCCCGCCCTGCACTACGGGCCCGTACCCCGCTTCAAGCCGCTGACCTGGGACCTCCAGGTGTTCGGCGCCACCGCCTCGGCGGAGAAGCACAGCTGGGACTTCGAGGCCTTCCACGCCCTGCCGCGCACCACCGTCGTCGCCGACCTGCACTGCGTCACCAAGTTCACGCTGCTCGGCAACGAGTGGTCGGGCGTGCCGGCCGCCGCCCTCCTCGACCTGGAGCCCCCCGCGCCCGGCGTCACCCACGTGATGGTCTGGGCCGAGTACGGCTACAGCGCCAACCTGCGGCTGGCCGACTTCGCCGACCCGCGGACGATCTTCGCCACCCACCGCAACGGCGAGCCGCTGACCGCCGAGCACGGTTTCCCCGTCCGGCTGATCGTCCCCGGGCTGTACGCCTGGAAGGGCCCCAAGTGGGTCCGCGCGGTGGAGTACATGCGGGCCGACCGCCGGGGCTTCTGGGAGGAGCGCGGCTACCACAACCTCGCCGACCCGTGGCGCGAGCAGCGTTACTCCCACCAGGAGGAGCCGGGCGACGGCCCGCTGCGCTGAGGGCGGGCCGACGTTCGGAGGAATCCCCTTAGAAGAAGGGGAAGTTGACCGTCACCGCGGTGTGCTGCGGGCGCCGCTCGCCGGCCGCCGGGGACTGACCGGACACCTTGCCGGTGCCGAACAGATTGACCCCGCTGGTCTGCATCGTGAAGCCGGCCGCCTGGAGCGCCTTCGCCGCGTCGTCCTTGCTCATCCCGGTGACGTCCGGGACGGGCACCATGCCCTTGCTGACCACCAGCGAGACCGCGGTGTTCTCCTGGAGCAGCTGCCCGGCCGCCGGCGAACTGCTGATCACCACGCCCTCCGGCACGGTGTCGTCGTACGTCCCGGTCACGCCGCCCCTGGTCAGCTGGGCCGCGGTCAGCGCGTCGGCGGCCTGGTCGGCGGTCTTCCCGGCCAGGTCCGGCACCGCGATCCGCTTGGGGCCCCTGGAGACGGTCACCGTCACGGTGTCGCTCTTGCGGGTCCGCGCGCCCACCCCGGGGTCGGTGGCGATCACCTGCCCGGCCGGGACGCTCTCGCTGAACGCCTCGACGAAGCGGCCGTGCATGCCGTCCTTGTCCAGGATCCGCTGCGCCTCGGCCCGGTCCTTGCCGAGCACGCCGGGCACCGGCCCGTACAGCCCTTCGGACAGCCCGTACGTCGCACCGCCGACCGCCAGCACCAGGGCGGTCAGCGCGGCGACCCAGATCAGCGGCTTGCGGGGGAGGCGGCGCAGCAGGCCGGGCCGGCGCCCGCGCACCGGGGTCGGCTCGTCGTACGGGCGCGGCTCGACCAGCAGCTGGTCCAGCAGCTCCGCCGGCACGTCCAGCACGCTGGTGGGCTCCGGCGCCCCGGCTGCGGGCCCCGCCGGCTGCTGGATCACCGAGGTCGGCTCGCTGGTCGGGTAGCGCGGGCTGGGCCGGGTGGAGGCCGGCGGCTCCGCGTCCAGCTCGGCCGGGGTGAGCGTGCGGCGGATCCGCTGGAGGGCGGCGAGCAGTTCGACCGCGTCGTACGGGCGGGCCTCGGCCGTCCGGGCGCAGGCGCCGGCCACTATGGCGTCCAGCCCGGGGCCGACGGCCGGGGCGATCAGCGAGGGGGCGGGGACGTCCTCGTGCAGGTGCTTGTACATCACCTGGACGGGGTTGTCGCCGGTGTGCGGGCGGCGGCCGGTGAGCATCTCGTAGAGCAGGATGCCGGCCGCGTAGACGTCGACCCGCTGGTCGGTGGGGGCGTCCGGGAGGATCTGCTCGGGGGCCAGGTAGGAGACGGTGCCGAGGACCGTGCCGCCGGTCGCGGTGCTGGTCGAGGTGCTGGTCGAGGTGGGCGCGCCGTCGGCGGTGCCGAGGACCCGGACCAGGCCGAAGTCGGCGACCTTGACCAGCCCGTCCTCGGTGATCAGCACGTTCTCCGGCTTGACGTCCCGGTGCACCAGCCCGGCCCGGTGGGCGGCGCCGAGGGCGGCCAGCACCGGCTCCAGCACGTCCAGCGCGGCCCGCACGGACAGCGCGCCGCGGTCGCGCAGCAGGTCCCGCAGGGTGCGGCCGGGCACGTACTCCATGGCGAGGAAGACGTTGGCGCCGTCCGCGCCCTGGTCGAAGACGTTCACCACGTTCGGGTGGGAGAGCCGGGCGACGGCCTTGGCCTCGCGGATGAACCGGGCGGTGAAGCCGTCGTCCCCGGCCAGCGCGGGGTGCATCACCTTGAGGGCGACGACCCGGTCCAGCCGGGTGTCGGTGCCCTTGTAGACGGTGGACATCCCGCCGGTCGCGATGCGCTGCTCGACCCGGTACCGGCCGTCGAGCAGGGTACCGATCAGGGGGTCGTGCAGTGCCATGTCCACCCGGAGAGTCTAGGGCCGCAGGCGGCAGCCGGACCCGGAGGACATCGCCTCCGGGCCCGGCTGTGCCCGGTTTGTGACACGGCACACGCGGGCGGGTGCCGTGCGCCAGGGCGTCAGAACGCCGGGTGCTCGCGGGTGTCCAGCTCCGCCCGGCCGGCCATCGCCGAGGAGGCCTCGGCGTGGAACCGGCGCGGGATGCGGCCGGCCCGGTGGGCGAACCGGCCCGCCTCGGCGGCGTGCCGCATCGCCTCGGCCATCAGCACCGGGTCCTGCGCCCTGGTCACCGCGGAGGCGAGCATCACCGCCGCGCAGCCCAGCTCCATCGCCAGCGCGACGTCCGAGGCGGTGCCGGCGCCCGCGTCCAGGATCACCGGGACGCCCGCGTCCTCCACGATCAGCTGGAAGTTGTGCGGGTTGCGGATGCCCAGGCCGGAGCCGATCGGCGAGCCCAGCGGCATGATCGCCGCGCAGCCGACGTCCTCCAGCTTGCGTGCCAGCACCGGGTCGTCGTTGGTGTACGGCAGCACCGTGAAGCCGTCGTCGACCAGGGTCTCGGCGGCGTCCAGCAGCTCGATCGGGTCCGGCAGGAGGGTCCGCTCGTCGGCGATCACCTCCAGCTTCACCCAGTCGGTGCCGAGCGCCTCGCGGGCCAGCCGGGCGGTCAGCACGGCCTCCCCGGCGGTGAAGCAGCCCGCCGTGTTGGGCAGCACCCGGATGTCGTTGCGGGTCAGCACGTCCAGGACGGAGCCCTGGGTGCCGGCGTCGACCCGGCGCATCGCCACGGTGGTCAGCTCGGTGCCGGAGGCCAGCAGCGCCCGTTCCAGGATCTCCAGGCTGGGTGCGCCGCCGGTGCCCATGATCAGCCGGGAGCCGAAGGACTCCCCGGCGATGGTCAGCAGGTCGTCAGCCATGTCAGCCTCCCTGGACGGCGGTGAGGATCTCGATCCGGTCGCCCGCCGACAGTTCCGTGGCCGGCCACGAACTGCGCGGCACCACGGCCTCGTTGAGGGCGGCGGCGACGCCGCTGTGGGCGGCGCTGAGGGTGGCCACCACCTCCGCGAGGGTGGTCGTGGCGGACACCCGGCGGGGCTCGCCGTTGACGGTCAGCCCGATCTCGGCCGGTGTGGTCTGGGGTGGTGTGGTCTGGGGTGGTGCGATCTCGGTCATGCGGAGGCCTTCGTGGTGGAGCGGTCGGGGGAGAACCGGGTGGGCGTGAACGGCTTTGCAAGCTCGGGGAGTTCGCCGGTCGCCAGGTACTCGGCGAGCAGGTCGGCGGTCACCGGGGTGAGCAGCACGCCGTTGCGGTAGTGGCCGGTGGCGGCGACCAGCCCGGGCAGCGCGGTCGGGCCCAGCAGCGGGGCGTTGTCCGGCGAACCGGGACGCAGCCCGGCCGAGGTCTCCAGCAGCGGGAGTTCGGTGATGCCCGGCACCAACTCGTGGGCGTCGCGCAGCAGTTCGTACACCCCGCCGGCGGTGACCGTGGTGTCGTAGCCCTGCTCCTCGGTGGTCGCGCCGATCACCAGCTCGCCGTTCTCCCGGGGCACCAGGTACAGGTGCTGTCCGCGCACCACCGCGCGGACGTTGCGGGACAGGAACGGCCGGTACGCCTCGGGGATCCGCAGCCGCAGGATCTGCCCCTTCACCGGGCGGACGGCCGGCAGCACGCCCTCCGGCAGCCCGGGCAGCCGGTGGCTGTGCGGGCCGGCCGCGAGCACCACCTGGTCGGCCCTCGGTGTCTCGCCGGTGCCGAGCCGGGCGCCGACCGCGCGGCCGTCCTCGACCAGCAGCCCGACGGCCTCGGCCCGGTGGAGCACGACCCCGGCGAGCTCGCAGGCGGCCACCAGGGCGGTCAGCAGCCGGCGGGGATCCACCTGGTGGTCGTCCGCGACGTGCAGGCCGCCGCGCACGCCGGGGGCGAGCATCGGCTCCAGCCTGCGGGCCTCCCGGCCGGTCAGCCAGGCCGAGTCCAGGCCGAGCCGCTGGTGGAAGGCGTGCAGCTCGCGCAGTTCCTCGCGGTCGTCGGAGTCCAGCGCGACGGCGATCGTGCCGCACCGGCGGTACCCGGTGTCCAGGCCGCCGCTCGCCTCGGTGAGCTCGGCGGCGAAGTCCCCGTACCGCTGGTTGGAGGCCATGCCGAGGCGCAGCAGCGGCTCCTCGCCGTACTGCAGCTCGGTGACCGGGGCGAGCATCCCGGCCGCGACCCCGGCCGCCCCGCCGCCGGGGGAGGGGTCGACCACGACGATGTTCCCCAGCCCGCGCTGCGCGGCGCGCCAGGCGACGGCGAGGCCGATGACGCCCCCGCCGATCACCAACACGTCGGCGTGGGTTTCCTCGGGCAAGCGTGACAAGGCTGCTCTTCTCCCTTCGCCGGAATGACCCGGATCAGGTTCGGACGGTCGCGGGCCGTGCCAGCCCGCCTCTCAGCCCGGTACGCCGGGCTCCCGTGATGGTGCCCCCACCATAACGCCGGGGGCGGGCCCGGCCGAAGGCCCGTACGCGGGGTGGACGGGCCGGTGGCCCCGGCAGGGCGCTGAGTACAGTGACGGGCGTGGCAGAGCTGAACGGAACGGATCAGGTGGTCGTCGTCGGGGCCGGGCTGGCCGGGGCGCAGTGCGCCCTGAAGCTGCGGCAGGGCGGCTGGCGGGGGCGGATCACGCTGGTCGGGGAGGAGCCGCACGCGCCGTACGACCGGCCGCCGCTCTCCAAGGACGTGCTGCTCGGCAAGGCCGACGCCACCACCCTGGACATCGACTACCCGCACCTGGGCATCGAACTGCTCACCGGCCGCCGCGCGACCGACCTCGCCCCCGGAGTGCTGCACACCGACGCCGGCGACCTCCCGTACGACGCCCTGGTGATCGCCACCGGCGCCACCCCGCGCGCCCTGCCCGGCGCCGAGCGCGCGCACCTGCTGCACACCCTGGACGACGCGCTGGCGCTGCGTGCCCTGCTGCGGCCCGGCCTGCGGCTGGTGCTGGTCGGCGCGGGCTGGATCGGCGCCGAGGTGTCCACCGCCGCCCGCGCGGCCGGCTGCGAGGTGACGGTGGTCGAGGCGGGCCCGGCGCCCGTCCCCGGCGCGCTGCCGGCCGAGGTCGGTTCGGCGATGGCCGCCTGGTACGCCGAGGCCGGTGTCGACCTGCGCTGCGGGGTCGGCGTGGCCGCCGTCGAGGAGGGCGCGGTGCTGCTGGCGGACGGCTCGCACCTGCCCGCCGACGAGGTCGTGGTCGGCGTCGGCGCCCGGCCCGCGACGGGCTGGCTGGCCGGTTCCGGCGTCGAGCTGGACGGCACCGGCGCCGTCCTGGTGGACGGGCGGCTGCGCACCGGCCTGCCCGGCGTCTTCGCGGCCGGGGACTGCGTCAGCTACCCGTCCGCCCGCTCCGGCGCCCGGCTGGCCGTCCAGCACTGGGACCACGCGTTGCAGTCCGGCGAGGCCGTGGCGGCCGCCGTCCTCGGCGCGGACGCGCCGCCGTACGACCCGGTGCCGTACTTCTGGTCGGAGCAGTTCGGGCGGATGGTCCAGTACGCCGGGCGGCACGCCGAGGGCGACGAACTGCTGTGGCGCGGCGGCCCGCAGGACGCCTCCTGGACGGCGCTCTGGCTGCGCGACGGGGTGCCGAGCGCGCTGCTGGCCGTCGACCGGCCGCGCGACCTCACCCAGGGCCGCCGGCTGATCGAGCGCGGCACCGCGCTGGACCGGGCCCGCGCGGCGGACCCCTCGGTGCCGCTGAAGTCGGCGGTCGCGGGGTAGCGGCTGGTGCGCGGGGGGCTGTGGAGGTGGCAGTCTGGTGGCGTGAGTGAGATTGAAAGCAAGATCGAAGCCCTGGTTTCCGAGTGGATGTACCTGCCCGACATCTCGGAGCAGTGGGGGGTGCGCGTCACCGAGGTGCGCGACCTGGTCCGCAGCGGCGGGCTGATCGCCGTCCGGCGGGGCCCCAACAAGTCGCTGCAGGTCCCTGCGGCGTTCATCGACGGCCAGGGGCTGGTCAAGCACCTGTCCGGCACCCTGACCGTGCTGCGCGACTGCGGGTACAACGACGTGGAGATCCTGGAGTGGCTCTTCACCGAGGACCCGTCGCTGCCCGGCAGCCCGATCCAGGCGCTGCAGGAGAACCGCGGCACCGAGGTCAAGCGGCGCGCCCAGGCGATGCTGATCTGATGGCGGCGGACGCACCGCGCCGGCGGCTGGCCGACGCCCGGCTGTACCTGTGCACCGACGCCCGCCGGGAGCAGGGCGACCTCGCCCAGTTCCTGGACGCGGCGCTGGCGGGCGGGGTGGACATCGTCCAGCTCCGAGACAAGGGCTTGGAGGCCAAGCAGGAGCTGGCGGCCCTGGAGGTCTTCGCGGACGCCTGCCGCCGCCACGGCAAGCTGCTGGCCGTCAACGACCGCGCCGACGTCGCGCACGCGGCCCGGCCGGACGTGCTGCACCTCGGGCAGGACGACCTGCCGGTGCCGGCCGCCCGGGCGATCCTCGGCGACGAGGTGCTGATCGGCCGGTCCTGCCACGCCGAGTCCGAGGTGGACGCGGCGCTCGCCGAGCCCGGCGTGGACTACTTCTGCACGGGCCCGGTCTGGCCGACCCCGACCAAGCCGGGCCGCCCGGCGCCGGGCCTCGGCCTGGTCTCGTACGCGGCGAAGCAGAGCACCGACCGGCCGTGGTTCGCCATCGGCGGCATCGACCTCGGAAACCTCGACGAGGTGCTGGCCGCCGGCGCCCGCCGGATCGTCGTGGTCCGTGCCATCACGGCCGCCGACGACCCGCAGGCCGCCGCCGCCGAGCTCGCCCGGCGGGTGCGCTCGGCCTGACGGCCCCGGGGGCCGTCACCGTTCCCCGTACCTGCGGATCCCCCTGCGTGCGGATCTCAGTACTTGCGGACGGTGGCGGCCTCGGCCAGGGCCAGCAGCACCGTGCGGGCCTGCTCGTCGGCCAGCGGCGCCGCCTCCAGCGCGGCCAGGGACTGCCGCATCAGCTCGTCGATCCGGCGCTCCACCCGCTCGGGCGCGCCGCTGCGGGCCACCAGGTCGCGCAGCCCGGCGACCTCCTCGGGCACCAGGTCCGGCGCGCCGAGCCGCTCGTCCAGGTGCCGGGCGTCGGCGGCCGGCAGGCCCCGCATCGCGTGCGCCACCAGCAGGGTGCGCTTGCCCTCGCGCAGGTCGTCCCCGGCCGGCTTGCCGGTGACCGCCGGATCACCGAAGACGCCGAGCAGGTCGTCCCGCAGCTGGAAGGCCTCGCCCAGCGGCAGCCCGAACGCCCCCAGCGCCGCCACCAGCTCCGGGCCGGCCCCGGCCAGCAGCGCGCCGACCTGGAGGGGCCGCTCGATCGTGTACTTCGCCGACTTGTAGTGCAGCACCGTCTGCGCCCGGTCGAGCGCGCCCTCGTCGGCGGAGTCGCCGGCCACCGGCTCCAGGACGTCCAGGTACTGGCCGACCATGACCTCGGTGCGCATCAGGTCGAACACCGGCTTGGCGGCCAGCACGGCGGCCGGCTCCAGGCCCGAGCGCAGGAACAGCTCGTCGCACCAGATCAGCAGCAGGTCGCCGAGCAGCACCGCCGCCGAGGCGCCGTACTGCTCGCGGTCGCCGCGCCAGCCGTTCGCCCGGTGCAGCGCCTCGAAGCGGCGGTGGATCGAGGGCAGGCCGCGGCGGGTGTCGCTGCGGTCCATCAGGTCGTCGTGCACCAGAGCGCTCGCCTGGAGCAGTTCCAGCGCGGCCGCCGCGTTCGCGATGCCCTCGCCGCCGGCCGGGCCGCCGGCACTGCGCCAGCCCCAGTAGCAGAAGGCCGGGCGCAGCCGCTTGCCGCCGTCCAGCAGGAAGTCGCGCAGGGCGTCGGCGGCGGGCACGAGCTGCGGGGAGATCTTGTCCAACAGGGCGGACTGGCCGTCCATGAACGCGGCGAGGGCGGCGTTGACGCGCGCGCGGACGTCCTCCACGTCTATGGGGTTGGCCGGCCGGTTGCTGGACGAGGTCACGATGAGGCTCCGCTGGTTCGCTGGGGTGCAGCAAGCGTAGCGGGGTAGCCGGGAACGAATGTGCGAGCGGGCGTGCGCGCGGGCGTGCGGGCACACCCGGCGCGGGCCCCGAACGCCGGTCGGAATTCGACGGACCACCGGACGGAGTATCGTCCACCGCTTGTCTCAATCCGTGGTACCGAGTTGTCCGGCCCCTTCGAACGCCGGATAACCTGCCAGCATGGCACTCGGCATCGCTTCCACCAGACCGGACCGCGCACTGACGGTCCGCGAACTCCTGGCAGCCGGAAAGCGGTCCTTCTCCTTCGAGTTCATGCCCCCGCGCACCGAGGTCGGCGAGCAGAGACTCTGGGACGCCATCCGTCGGCTCGAACCGCTGGACCCCAACTTCGTCTGCATGACGTACGGCGCCGGCGGCTCCTCGCGCGAGCGCACCGTCAACATGGTCGGCCGGATCGCCACCGAGACCACGCTGACCCCGGTCGCCCACCTGACCGCCGTCGACCACTCGATCGCCGAACTGCGCAACATCATCGGCCAGTACGCCGACCAGGGCGTGCGCAACGTCCTCGCGGTCCGGGGGGACCCGCCCGGCGACCCGATGGGCGAATGGGTCAGGCACCCCGATGGCGTCACGTACGCGTACGAGCTGGTCGAGCTGATCAAGGGCATCGGCGACTTCTGCGTCGGCGTCGCCGCCTCGCCGAACATGCACCCGCGCTCCACCGACTGGGACGAGGACATCCGGCACTTCGTCGGCAAGGTCCGGGCGGGCGCCGACTACGCGATCACCCAGATGTTCTTCGAGGTCGACGACTACCTGCGGCTGCGCGACCGGGTCACCGCCGCCGGCTGCGAGACGCCGATCATCCCGGAGATCATGCCGGTCACCAACGCCAAGCAGCTGGAACGCTTCCCCCAGCTGAGCGGCTCCGCCTTCCCCGCCGACCTGGAGGCCCGGCTGCGGGCCGCCGTCGACGACCCGGCGGCGCTGCGCGCGATCGGCATGGAACACGCCACCGCGATGGCCGAACGCCTCCTCGCCGAGGGTGCGCCCGGCCTGCACTTCATCACGCTCAACCACTCCACGGCGACGCTGGAGATCTACCAGAACCTCGGCCTGCACCAGCGCCACGCGTAGGCCCCGTCCGGCGCCCCGTCGGGGGTCCTGCGCCGGGCCGATCGGGCCCGCGGGCCCGGACGTTCACCGGCCCGTCACCGCCCCGACGGTGACGGGCTCGGTCGTGTGGGCCCCGGCCGCGACCGGCGGGAACGCGATGCGGTACCCCGGCCGTTGAACCGGTACAGTCGCCGCACACGCGCGGCGAGCGCGGGCACGCGACTGGAGGTAGCGGGCGGATGGGCATCGGATACCTGCTGCTGTACGTCGCGTTGGCGGTGGTGGCGCTCTGGCTGGTCGCCGAGGTCCTGCTGCAGAACCGGGCCCCGCTGCACTGGCGGGCCCTCGCCCTGGTCGGCTTCCTGGCAGTGGCCGCCGGCATGGTGCTCGGCTCCGTCCCGGTGATCGGCGCCGGCGCCGCCCTCTTCGCGGCCGGCCAGACCTTCGTCACCCTCTCCGTCAAGCGCGGCTACCGGGCCGGCTGGTCGCTGCGCAAGGCCGACGGCTCGCTGCCCGGCCCGCTCGCCAAGGTGCCCCTGCTCGGCGCCCTCACCGGCGGCGCGGCCGCCGTGGCCGCGGTCGAGGCCACCGACAAGCGGATCGGTGAGGTCAGCGCCGTCGAGGAGGCCCCGGTCGCCGCCCCCGCCCCGGTTGCCGAGGACGTCCCCGAGGTCGAGCAGACCGCCGCCTTCGAGATGCGGGAACTCGCCCAGGACGGCGTCTACGCGCCCGCCTACTACGAGCAGCAGCAGGCGCAGGCGCCGCACGACCCCTACGCCGAGGCCTACCAGTCCGGCTACGACAACGCCGCCCAGCCGCAGCCGGCCTACGAGCAGCAGCAGTGGCAGAGCCAGCAGCAGTCGGCCTTCGCCTACGACCAGGGCTACGGGGCCTACCCCCAGCAGTCCGACCCGTACAACGGCTACCCGCAGCAGGACCAGTACCAGTCCTACCCGCAGCAGCAGCCCGGCTGGGAGCAGCACCCCCAGCAGCAGTGGCAGACCCCGCAGCAGCACCCCGAGCAACACCTGGAGCAGCACCCCGGCCAGCACCCCCAGGGCATCCCGCAGCAGCAGTCCTACGACCACACCTACGGCTACCAGCAGCAGAACACCTGGCCCCAGGGCTGAGGTCCGGCGCCAGGGCCCCTACGCCGGGCCGATCAGGTTGGCGGCGATGCAGGCGGACATCCCGGCCCGGGCCAGTCCGCCGCCGGGGTGGGCCGCTCCGCCGATCAGGTAGAGGCCGGGGACGGGCGACTCGTTGGTGGGCTGGAGCCATCCGCCGCCGTCTCCGGCGAGCGCGGGGCGGGGGACCGACCCGCCGAGGGCGCCGGTCTCCCGGCGGGTGTCGTCCGGGGTGCGCACGACCCGCCACAGCACCCGTTCGCGCAGGCCCAGGCCGGCGGCGTCGGCGTGCGCCAGCAGCCGGTCCGCGTGGCGCTCGGCGACCCCGGGCGCCGTCCAGTCGACGTCGCCCTGGGCGGGGACGGTCGCGGTCAGCACCACGCTCTCGTGCGCGTCGTCGGGGCGCAGCGAGGGATCGTCCGGGCGCAGCACCTGGAGGGTGGGGCGCTCGCAGGGCGGGGCCGGGAGGGTCAGGGCGTTCTGCTCGGCCGCAGGGTCGGCGGCGTGCACCACCGTCCGGTGCGGGGTGCCGGCTGGCCGGGCGCCGCGCAGCGCGAGCAGCACGCTGAACCGGCCGGGCACCTCGGACGGCTCCCAGTGGTCGGGCCCGAGCTCCGGCCACCGGGCGAGACCGTCACGGAACAGCGCCCTGGTGTCCATCGAGGAGACCACTAGGTCCGCGTCGATCCGCCCGCCCGGGGTGTCGACGCCACGGGCCCGGCCGTCCTCGACCAGTACCCCGGTGACCGGGGTGTCGAAGCGGAACTCCACCTTGCGCAGCTCGCAGCGCCGGTGCACCGCGTCCGCCAGGGCCCGCAGGCCGCCCCGGACGTACCAGACGCCGAAGGACTGCTCCATGTACGGCAGCACGGTGGCCCCGGCGGGGGCGGACCCGGGGGGCAGGCCGAAACGCAGGGCGTGCTCCGCCAGCAGGGCGGTGAGGCCGGGGTGGCCGCCGAGTTCGCGGGCGGCGACGTCGGCGAGGGTCCACGGGCGGGGCCGGCCGAGCCGGGCGAGCAGGCCGCGCCGGGGCGGGACGGGGTAGGGGTCGGTGTGCAGCGGCGACCGGTCGGCCGGGAGCGGCTCCTCCAGGAGCGGGCGGCGGGTGGCCTCCCAGACCGTCCGGCCGTGGTTCATGACCGCGCTCCAGCGGGCGCCCGAGCCGGCGCCGAAGGCGGCGTCCAGGGCCTGGCTGACGCCGCCGCGGGAGGCGTTGGGCAGGCTGACGGCGGTGCCGTCCGGGAACAGGTGCCGGCTCTCCGGGTCCACCGGGGCGAGGTCGACGAGCTGCTCCAGCGGCTCCTTGCCGGTCTTCAGCGCGAGGTCGCGGTAGACGGCCGGGAGGGTCAGCAGGCCGGGACCGGTGTCGAAGGCGAATCCGTCGCGCTCGTACCGGCCGACCATGCCCCCGTACGTGCCGCCGGCCTCGCAGACCGTCACCCGGTGTCCGAGGGTGGCCAGCCTGGAGGCCGCCGCGAGCCCGCTCATTCCTGCGCCGATGATGACGATCCGTGCCATGGCACCTGATCCTAGGCCGTGACCTGGGCCGGGCCGGACCGGGCGGGCGCCGTCCTCAGCGCCGCGGGACGTACGGCCGGTCCGCCTCCTGCCCGCGGGCGGCGGACCCGGCGTCGCGGGCGGCGCGGCGTTCGCGGCGGCGGGCCCGGAAGGCGCGGATCCGGTTGACCGCGAACCAGACCAGCAGCAGGCCGACGGCGAGCAGGACGGCGGCGATCGAGGCGGCCAGCCAGGGGTGGAAGATCGCCAGGGATACCAGCCCGGCCACCGACAGGTCCTCCGCCATGCTGACCGCGATGTTGCTGGCCGGTTCGGGCGAGGTGTTGACCGCCATCCGCAGCGAGGCCTTGACCAGGTGGCTGACCAGCGCCGTGGTGCCGCCCATCGCGCCCGCCGCGACCTCGCCGAGCGAGCCCGGGTCGGTGCTCGCGATCAGCGCGCCGACGGTGGCGCCCGCGATCGGCCGGATCACGGTGTGCACGGAGTCCCAGAGGCTGTCGACGAACGGGATCTTGTCGGCCACCGCCTCCAGCAGGAACAGTACGGCGGCCGCGACCAGCACGTCGGTGCGCTCCAGTGCGGGCGGTACCGAGTCCGCGCCGCCGAAGCGGCCCAGCAGTCCGAGCAGCAGCACCACCGCGTAGGCGTTGATACCGCTGGCGAGTCCGCTGGTGAAGATCAGCGGCACGATCGTCATGGCTTCCCCCTCCTCATCGCTTTCCCCCTCCTTCTCGTGGCCGTGGCCGGTCCGCCCCGGCCACGGCCGTACCGTACCCGGACGTGCCGGGTCGGCCCGCCGGTTCCGGCCACGGCCGGGTCCGGGGCCGACGGATCTGAGTACGCGTACTCAGATCCGGGGTTGAGTACGTCAGCGGATGGCCCGCCGACCTGCCGGGACGGGAGAGTGGTGGCACCGGGAAGGCGGCGCGTCGGGCGCCCCGCCCCGGGTGGCGGATCCGTCCGCCCAGCCGGCAGATGAGGGGTCGGCGGGGCGGCGGCGGAGGTCCGCCGCGGGAGCCGGTCACGGGCCTCGCACCGCCGACACGGGGCGGCGGAGCGGGCCGGGGGGAGACCGGCCACCGGAAGGGGGAGCTGGCCACCGCCGCCTGTGGGGAACGGCGGAGCGGCGGCGTACGGCGGCGGCACAGGACCTGGGGGGACAGGCCGGTGCCCGCCGCCGCTCACCCGTTTCGGGCCGCGTTGTCAGTGGTCCCGTTCACGATGGAGGGGCACGGACCGCCCGGTCCGCGCGCTGCCTCGGAACGGGGGAGACCATGACCATCAGCCGTCCTGAGCCCGTCACCGCCCGCCTCCACTCCGCCGCCCCGCCGTCCTCCCCGGGCGGGCGCCCGGGTGGCGGGGACGTCCACCCCGTGCTGCGCCGGACCGCCGCGCCGCCGGCCGCCCTCGACCTGCTCGCCGACGCCCACCGCACGCTCGCCCGGGCCCGCGTGCTGGAGGACCCGCTGGAGCGGTACGCCACCGCCCACCTGGCCGCGCTGCGCACGGTGGCGGCCGTGCTCGCGGTGCGGGGGCGGCCGGAGAAGAGCCCGCGCCGGCGCAAGGCCATCCGCAGTGCCTGGGAGGTGCTGCCCGAGGTGGCCCCCGAGCTGGCCGAGTGGGCGCTCTACTACGGCGCCGGCGCCCGCCGCCGGGCGGCCGCCGAGGCCGGGATCAGGGGTGCCGCCTCGGCCCGTGACGCCGACGACCTGGTCCGCAACTCCGCCCTGTTCCTGCGCCTGGTCGAGCGCCTGCTCGGCCTGCGCCCGACCCCGCCGGCCCCGCGGCTGCCGCTGGACGGCGACGACCCGCCGGGGGTGACGGGCCCCGCCACCCGCCCGGTCTAAGGTGGAGGCATCCTGATCGATCTGCATGTGCCGAGGAGCCCCGCCTTGTACCCGACGCGTCCCCGCAGTGCCCTGCGTACCGCCGTGGTGTGGGAGGTGGTGCGGGCCGCCCTGGAGAAGCGGGCGGCCGAGCTGGACCAGCCGGTGCTCGACGTGGTCGACACCGGTGGCGGCACCGGCAACTTCGCCGTGCCGGTGGCCAAGCTCGGCCACCGGGTCACCGTGGTCGACCCCAGCCCGGACGCGCTGTTCGCGCTGGAGCGCCGGGCCGCCGAGGCCGGGGTGACGGAGCTGGTCCGGGCCGTCCAGGGCGACACCCAGACGCTGCCCGAGCTGGTCGCCCCCGGCACCGTGGACGCGGTGCTCTGCCACGGCGTGCTGGAGGTCGTGGACGACCCGGCGGAGGCGCTCGGCAGCCTGGCCGGCACCCTGCGCCGGGGCGGCCTGGTCAGCCTGCTGGCCGCCAACCGCAACGGCGCCGTGCTGGCCCGCGCGCTGGCCGGCCACTTCACCGAGGCCCGTACGGTGCTGTCCGCGACCGACGGCCGCTGGGGCGAGCAGGACCCGATGCCGCGCCGCTTCACCGGCGAGGAGCTGGGCCGGCTGGCCGAGGGCGCGGGTCTGCGGGTGGAGTCGGTGCACGGCGTCCGGGTCTTCGCCGACCTGGTCCCCGGGGTGCTGGTGGACGCCGAGCCGGGCGCGATGGAGGCGCTGCTGAAGCTGGAGGAGGCCGCCGCCGAGCAGCCCGCGTTCCACGCCGTGGCGACCCAGTTGCACCTGCTGGCCACCCTGGCCTGAGCGGCCGCGGGACCGTCCGCCGCCGTACGGTTCGCACACCGTGCGGCGGCAGTTCGCCTTCCGGACGCCCCCCCGCCTCGTCCGGGTGGTCCCGAACCTGCCCAGGTCCGGACCGATTCCACCCGTTCGGGCACTTGTCCGCGTCCCGTGGCGTTGAGCCGGGTGCGGCCGTGCCCGGTCGAAGTGGCCCGTCCCACGCGGCGCAGACCACTCCGTAACGGGCCCACGGACCGTATGATCTGGGTAAAGCCGGAAAGCATGACAGCCGGATGCGTGGGGCATATGGACGACACGGGCCGGGTCCCCCCGCACAGGCGTCCGACCGTGTGCCCCGAAGGCTGATTGGACTTTGCCTCCCCGACCGGGGTGGCGGACCGGTCGCACCCGCGACCGACGAGTAGGAGGACTCCGTGCCGCTCTCGGAGCACGAGCAGCGACTGCTCGACCAGATGGAGCGAGCGCTGTATGCCGAAGATCCCAAATTCGCGACGGCGCTTGAGGGAACCGGGCTGCGCACCTACACCCGCCGGCGGGTGTACCTGGCCGTTGCCGGCTTCGTGGTGGGCATCGGCCTGCTGATGGGCGGCATGGTCGTCCCCGACCAGATCTGGGTCAGCGTCGTGGGCTTCCTGGTGATGCTCGGGTGCGCGGTGTTCGCCGTGACCGGCTGGCGCCGCGGCCCCGCCGGCCAGGGCTCCGGCCCCCGGCCGGCCGCCGCGCCCCGCCGCAAGGCCGGGATGATGGACCGGGTGGAACAGCGCTGGCAGCGTCGTCGGGACGAGCAGGCCGGCGGCTTCTGAGCCGCGCACGGCACGCCCGCCGGGGCGCGCACACGCTGGACGAACGCCGGGGGGGGGGGGGGGGGGGGGGGGGGGGGGGTTCGTGGGGGGGGGGGGGGGGCGGAGGCGGTCCGGCATTTATCCCACACCACCCCTAACGAGCGGTTCGTCCCTCGCCCGTCTTCTTTTC
>NZ_JBWKEQ010000004.1:60226-153773 GCF_056435365.1 Kitasatospora sp. NPDC043949
TGGGGAGGGATGGGGGGGGGGGGAGGAGATGGGGGTGGTGGGACGTCTCCGTTCTACTCCGACGCTTCCCCCCCCCCCCCCCCCCCCCAACCCCCCCCCCCCCACCCCCCCCCCCCCCCCCCCCCCCCCCCCCCCCCCCCCCCGTTCCCGCGTCCGCGCGACGGCCCGTTCGCCCGGGCCCCGCTCAGGACTCCCTGGAGGCCTGCTCGGACTCCGGCTTGCGCTTGCGCCGGGAGACCACCCGCCGCACCGGGCCGGTGACCGCGGCGGACACCCGGCCGACGCTGGTGCCGACCGCCTCCCGGGCCGCCCGCAGGGCGTCCGAGATCCGCCACCACAGCTGGGCCGAGGACGGCGGCAGCAGCACCGCCCTGGTCCGCCCGGCCCGGCCGGCGGTGGCCCGCATGCCCTGCCGGGCGGTCCGGACGTCCGCCGACAGCGGGGCGGTGGTGACCTGGCCGGCCGGGGCGTAGAGCACCCGTTCGGTGGCCAGCGCCAGCCGCCCGGCGGCCGCCGCCGAGTCCGCGTCCAGCTCGGCCTTCTCGGTGATCCGCCGGGCGGCCGAGCGCGGGGTGCGTGACTCGTCCGGGGGAATTCCGAGGTCCCAGGCGGAGTCGATCAGTTCGTCCCAGGCGGCCAGCACCTGGGCGTCGGTGAGCTCGGCCGGGCCGCCGCCGGGGCCGCGCCGGCCGCCGGGGCCGAGCCGGCGCCGGCGCAGCGCCGACCGCCAGAGCATCGGCACCAGCAGCAGCGCGATCACCAGCACCACCACGGCGGCGCTGCCCAGGACCTGCCCGGACAGCAGCCAGGAGTCCTCGGCGGCGCTGCTGACGGCCTTGCTCCTGCCGCCGCACTCACCCAGCTGGCGCTGCTTCGCGTCGCAGTCCTTGCTGTCGGTCGGCGCCGCGACCGGCGCCGAGCTCTGCGCGGAGGCGGTCGGCTGCTGGGTCGGCGCGGTGGTCGGGGTGGTGGACTGCTCGGTGTAGCGGGGCTGGACGCCGCGGCTCGGGGTGGGCTCGAAGCGCAGCCAGCCGTAGCCCGAGAAGTACAGCTCGGGCCAGGCGTGGTACATCCGGCCGGTCACCGAGTAGACGTTGCCGCCCTTGGCGTCGCCGGGGGTGAAGCCGACGGCCACCCGGGACGGGATCTTCAGGGTGCGGGCCATCGCCGCCATGGTGGAGGCGAAGTGGACGCAGAAGCCCTTGCGGTCGCGCAGGAAGACCGCGATCGCGTTGCTGCCGGTGCCGCCGTTGACCGCGGTGTCGTACTGGAACTGCGGGCCGGTGAACCAGCTCACCAGCGCCATCGCCCGGTCGTAGTCGTTCGTCGCCTTGGCGGTGACCTCGTGGGCCTGCTGCGCGACGACCGGCGGGAGGTCCTGGGGGAGGCCGGTGTAGTGGTCCCGGATGTCCTGCGGCGCGGTCGACGCGGTGCGCAGCTCGTTCGCGGTGGGCCGCACGTCCAGCGCGCTGACGTGGTAGCGCAGGCTGCGGATCGCCCGGTCGTTGGTCGGCAGGACGGTGCGGGTGAGCGGGTCGAGCTTCCAGTCGGACCGGTTGGGGACCTGGACGGAGGCGGCCGGGTAGGGCATCGGCAGCCAGCTCTTCTCCAGCCGGTCGCTGATCTGGAAGTCGCCCTCGATCCGGGGGAGGTTGGCGTCCCGCAGGCCCTCGGGGGCGGGGAAGGAGGACGGGAGGTCGTTGACCGTGGTGCTGCCGAGCCGCCAGTTGGTGCCGTCGAACTGGTCCAGCGCCCCGGTGCGCAGGTAGATCTGGTCGGCGATCTCGCTGTCCAGGGTGTAGCTGAGCAGTTCGTTGTTGGTGGGCTTGGTGACCGCCGACTCCAGGCTGACCAGCGGGTCGAGGCTGGTGGCCGACCCGATGGAGCTCTTGCCCGAGGACCCGCCGGAGTCGGGGCTCAGCAGGCCGGAGTCCCAGTGCGGCAGGACGACCGGCAGCAGCAGCGCCGCGACCAGCGCGAGGACGCCGACCTGCTGGCCACCCGGGCTGACCCGGCCGGAGCTCGTCCCGTCGCGCGAGCCGCCGTGGAAGACCCGGCCCCAGCGGGAGACCCGGTCCTGCCCCTCGGCGAACAGCAGCACCAGGTAGCCGGCCGACGCCAGGGCGAACCAGAGCCAGCTGCCGTGGTCCCCGGAGAGCCCGTTGCCGACCGAGTACAGCGCCAGCAGCGGCAGCCCGGCCAGCGCCGAGCGCCGGTACGTCACCGCGACGGTGTCCACCACGACGGCGACCAGGCCGACCGAGGCGACCAGGATCAGCCGCAGGCCGGGGTTGGGCGGCGCCGGGATGGCGTACACCTGGATGTCGTCCAGGCCGGAGTTGATGACGTGGTCGAGGGCGCGCAGCGAGGACGGCCCGGGCACCACGCCGCCCAGCAGCGAGCCGGAGCCGGCGAAGCCGATCAGGATCAGCAGGAACAGCACCAGCAGCTGGCCGACGGGCACCGTCCAGCGGTACAGCGGGGCCCGCCGCAGGCCCGCGCCGACCGCCGCGATCACCGCGATCACCAGGAAGGCGTGGGTGATCCAGCTCCTGGTGGTGAGCAGCGGGGTCAGGCAGAGCGACGCGAGGGCGGTGGCCAGCGCCGAGTAGACGGTCAGTTTGGCCCGGGTGGTCACGCGCCGGCCTCTTCTCGGTAGGGGGAGGTCGTCTTGGCGCCGTCGGCGGCCTGCCAGAGGTCCGGGACGGAGTCCCCGGAGCTGACCGGCAGGACGGTCCAGCCGGCCTCGCGCAGCTGCCGGACCCGGTTGCGGAACTCGTCGCCGCCGGTGTCGGGGGCGAGCATCCGCAGGCCCGCCCAGGTGCCGGTGTCGAGGAGGAACGCGACGGCCCCGCCGGTGCGGCTGCGCAGCCGGGCCAGCCGGGCGGTCTGCGCCTCGTCGAGTTCGCCGAGCACGGCGACCAGCAGTCCCTCGCCGCCGGCGCGCAGCGGCTCCTCTGCGCGGGAGAGGCCGGCGCCGTCGGACAGGTCGGCCACCGCGAGCGCGTCCAGGATCAGCCCGGAGGCGTCGGCCGCGGTGTTGCCGCCGCCGGCGCCGGGGCCGGGCACCCACTGGCCGGTATCGGTGAGCAGCTGGGTCTGGTAGCCGCGCTCCAGCAGGTGCACGGCGACCGAGGCGGCGCAGCTCACGGCCCACTCGAAGGAGGAGGCGGGGCCGATGCCGCGGTGGCCGATCTCCCGGGTGTCCAGCAGGACGGTCGCGCGGGCCCGCTGCGGCTGCTCCTCGCGGCGCACCATCAGTTCGCCGTACCGGGCGGTGGACTTCCAGTGCACCCGGCGCAGGTCGTCGCCGGGCCGGTACTCGCGCAGGATCACGTCGTCGTCGCCGGCCAGCGCCAGGGTGCGGGCACGGCTCTCGCCCTGGCCGCCCCACTCGCCGCTCAGCCGCACGTGCGGCAGGGCCTGGACCTGGGGGACGACGGTGAGGACGTCGGAGGCGGAGAAGGAACGGTTCACCTCGCACATCCCGAACGGGTCGGACAGCCGCAGCTGGAGCGGCCCGAGCGGGTAGCGGCCGCGCAGGTCGGAGCGGACCCGGTAGGAGACCTCGCGGTGGCCGCGCGGCTCGACCCGGTCCAGCACGAAGCGCGGGCGCGGCCCGAGCACGTACGGGACCTTGTCCTCCAGGAGCAGCAGCCCGGTGGGCACCCGGGAGACGTTGTCGACCCGCAGGTGGACCCGGGCCTCCTGGCCGGCCACCGCGCGACGCGGGCTCAGCCGGCGGCCGCTGGCCACCCGGTAGCGGGTGTTGGCGACCACCAGCGCGGCGGCCAGCGGCAGCGCGGCGAGCAGCACGCCGACGCGCAGCAGCGCGTCCTGGTCGAGCAGGTAGGCGCAGCCGACCGCGGTGACGCCGGCGGCGAGGAAGGAGCGCCCCCGGGTGGTGAGGCCGCGCAGCCCGGTCCGCAGTCCTGACGTCGGGTCGGACGGGGCCACCTCAGCCCCTCCGGACGGCCGGGCCGCCCTGCGGGCGCGGCAGCGGCAGCCGGGCGACCAGGTCGGTCACGATCTGCTCGGCGGTGCGGCGGCTGAGCTGGGTCTCGGCGGTCGGCATCAGGCGGTGCGCGAGGACGGGCACGGCCAGGCGCTGGATGTCGTCCGGGGTGACGTAGTCGCGCCCGTCGAGCGCGGCGGCGGCGCGGGCGGCCCGGACCAGGTGCAGGGTGGCGCGCGGCGAGGCGCCCAGACGCAGCTCGTGGCTGGTTCGGGTGGCGCCGACCAGGTCGACGGCGTAGCGGCGGACCGGGTCGGCGATGTGCACGCTGCGCACCAGGTCGACCAGCTTGAGGATGTCGGCGGCGTGCGCCACCGGCTGGAGGTCCTCCAGGGGGCTGGCGCCGGAGTGCACGTCGAGCATCGCGAACTCGGCCTCGGGGCTGGGGTAGCCGATCGAGATCCGGGCCATGAAGCGGTCCCGCTGGGCCTCCGGCAGGGGGTAGGTGCCCTCCATCTCGACCGGGTTCTGGGTGGCCACGACCATGAACGGCGAGGGCAGCTCGTAGCTGGTGCCGTCGATGGTGACCTGGCGTTCCTCCATCGACTCCAGCAGCGCGGACTGGGTCTTGGGCGAGGCGCGGTTGATCTCGTCGCCGACCACGATCTGCGCGAAGATCGCGCCCGGGCGGAACTCGAAGTCGCGCTGGTGCTGGTCGTAGATGTTGGTGCCGGTGACGTCCGAGGGCAGCAGGTCGGGCGTGAACTGGATGCGGCGGACGGTGCAGTCGACCGAGCGGGCGAGCGCCTTGGCCAGCATGGTCTTGCCGACGCCGGGCACGTCCTCCAGCAGCAGGTGGCCCTCGGCGAGCAGGACGGTCAGTGCGACCCGGACGGCCTCCGGCTTGCCCTCGATCACGCTCTCGATGTTGGCGCGGATCCGGTCCACGACCGCGGCGAGCTCGGGAAGTCCGGCCCGGTGGTACCCGTCCGTCCCCTGGCCGCCCCCCGCAGGACTGCCGAGACCGGCCTGATCGCTGTAGCTCGTCACCCGTATACGCTCCCTGGCACCCTGTGCCCGCCTCACCCCGAGGCCGGACCCCACCCCATGCTTGACGCGGCCTTCCCAGGGGCGGTTCCGTCGGGAATCCGGTGCCGGGGTAGCGGCCTGCGGCCTGGCCGCCCCAGGTGGTTCGGGGTCTGACCGGCAGGCGCATTCTCCCCTGACCGGTGACCAGAAGTCACCCTCGGGACGGCCCAGGATGCCCGGACGCCGTTGGCCGGGCGGTGCGCGGTGCGGGGCGGTGGTGCGGGTACGGGGTTCAGTGGATTTCGCGCAGGAGCCCGGTGTGGACGTCGAAGACGAAGCCGCGGACGTCGTCGGTGTGCAGCAGGAAGGGCGAGGTGCGGACCCGCTGCATGGACTGGCGGACGTCGCCGTCGAGGTCGACGAAGGCCTCCACCGCCCACTGCGGGCGCTGGCCGACCTCCAGCTCCAGCTCGCGGCGGAAGTCCTCGGTCAGCCCGAGCAGGCCGCAGCCGGTGTGGTGGATCAGCGCGACCGAGCGGGTGCCGAGGGCGCGCTGACTGATGGTGAGGGAGCGGATGGTGTCGTCGGTGACGACGCCGCCCGCGTTGCGGATGACGTGGGCGTCGCCCAGTTCGAGGCCGAGCGCCGCGAACAGGTCGAGGCGGGCGTCCATGCACGCCACCACGGCGATCTTCTGGACCGGGCGGGCGTCCATGCCGCCGTCCCGGAAGGTCACGGCGTACTCGCGGTTGTCCGTGACGAAGCGGTCGATGATGGCGGGTCGCGGGGAGTCGGCAGCGTCGGTCGGCGTCGGCCGGTCGGGGGTCACTGTCATGGTGGCGACGTTAGTGCGATTCGGGCGTCCGCGGTGGGGAGGAGAGCTACAGATCGGGCCGCTGTGATCGAGCGCATAGCCACAACAGGCGGACCGTTCCACGCGTTCGGGAGGGTTTGTCCGGGCTGGTCCCGGAGCGCCCGCGGGGCGGGTGCGCGGGTGGGGCGCGCGGCCGCTCCCGCGGGCCCCCGGCCGGCACCTCCGCGGGGCCACTCCCATGGCTGCGACCTGCGGTGATCCGTACCGCCGCCCGGGTGGTGCGCCGGAGCGGACCATTGACTGGCGGGGCCCGCGCGATAGAGTTTGCGGCGCAGTGGAGCACACCCGCCGGATCCCGTCAACCGGGCTTTTCCGGCCTGGGTGGCCCGGTTGATGCGGCCCGTGGCCTCCACCCGCTCCGTGCCCACCTGGCGCACCTTCCCCGGCGCCGGGCGGTCACGATCTTCCCCCTGGAGCGGGCGGGGACCACGGGCCGCGTCGTCGCGTCGTGCAGTGGTGGGCGAGAATGGTCGGAGCTCCCGGTCGTCGGGCTGCTCCGCACCTGAGGAAGGGCGCCACCGCGCATGACCACCAACGATCCGGGCCCCAAGCACGTTCCGGTCATGCTGCAGCGGTGCATGGACGCCCTGGCTCCGGCGATCTCGCGCCCCGGGGCGGTGGTGGTGGACGCCACCCTCGGCCTCGGCGGGCACAGCGAGGCGCTGCTCACCCAGTTCCCCGAGGTGCGGCTGGTCGCGGTGGACCGCGACCCGCAGGCGCTGAAGCTCTCCGGCGAGCGGCTGGCGCCCTTCGGAGACCGGGCCACCCTGGTGCACGCCGTCTACGACGAGATCCCCGAGGTGCTGGAGCGCCTGGACATCGACCGGGTGGACGGCGTCCTGTTCGACCTCGGCGTCTCCTCGATGCAGCTGGACGAGGCCGATCGCGGTTTCGCGTACGCGCAGGACGCGCCGCTGGACATGCGGATGGACCAGACCCGGGGGATCAGCGCGGCGGAGGTGTTGAACACCTACAGCCACGGTGCCCTGGCCCGGATCCTCAAGGTCTACGGCGAGGAGCGGTTCGCCGGGAAGATCGCCTCGGTGATCCTCCGGGAGCGGGAGAAGGAACCGTTCACCAACAGCGCGCGTCTGGTCGAGTTGGTGCGGAACGCCATTCCGGCGGCGACCCGCCGGACCGGCGGGAACCCGGCCAAGCGGACGTTCCAGGCGCTGCGGATCGAGGTCAACGGCGAGTTGGAGGTCCTGGACCGGGCGATTCCCGGTGCGCTGGAGGCCCTGGCGATCGGCGGTCGGATGGTCGTGATGTCCTACCAGTCGCTGGAAGACCGGCTGGTGAAGCAGTACTTCGCCGCCGGGTCGACCAACACCGCGCCGCCGGGGCTGCCGTTCATCCCGGAGGAGCACCAGCCCTGGCTCAAGCTGATCACCCGTGGTGCCGAGCTGGCCACGGAGGAGGAGATCGAGGAGAACCGGCGCGCCGCGCCCGTACGGCTGCGGGTGGCGGAGAGGATCAGGGACCGTAGCAAGCGGGGCTGAAACGTTGGCCCCGGCGGGGTCCGAAGGGCGGAGGAGAGCAGTGGGGCCGGTGGCCGGTGGGGTCCGGGCGGGGCGGGGATCGTTCCCCGGACAGGGCAGGGCGCGGATCACGGTCCGGCCGGGGCGGCGTCCGGTGCGGGGCCGCACGCCGTTCGCGGTGCTCGTGGTGGTGCTGCTCGCGGCGGGGCTGCTCGGGCTGCTGGCGCTGAACACGGCGCTCAACGAGGGCTCCTTCGAACTGTCCCGGCTGCAGAAGCAGACCACCGTGGCGACCGACGAGAAGCAGGGCCTCCAGCACCAGATCGACCAGAGCTCGGCGCCGGACGCGTTGGCGCGGCGGGCCGCCGAGCTGGGCATGGTCCCGGCCGGCGGGATGGCCTTCCTGGACGTCCCGAACGGCGGCAAGGTGATCGGCACGCCCGGACCGGCGCAGGACAGCCCGCCGGTCAAGCGCTCGACGGTCGACCCGTGGCCGATGAAGCAGCCGGCGCCGAGCGCCCCGGCGGGTGCGCCCCCGGCGAGCGCCCCCCCGGGCGCGCCGAGCCCGGCGGCGACGGCCGGTGACTCCGTGGTCCAGATCAACCCGGCCCCCCCGGCCGCGCCGTCGACCGGAGGTGCGGGCCGATGAGCACGCCACGTCAGCCGTCCGGAGGCTCCGGCAACGGCCGCCGCCAGCCGCCCAAGGGCGCCGCGCCCCGCGCGGCCGCGCCGCGCGGCCAGTCCGCCGGCAAGGCCCAGCCCGCGAAGGGGCAGCCCGCGAAGGGACAACCCGTCAAGGGACAGTCCGCGAAGGGGCAGCCGGCCAAGGGCCAGCCCGCCAAGGCCGCCGCCGCCCGTACACCCCGGGCACCGCAGCAGCGCCGCCCCGAGGGCCGCCCGCCGGCCCGGAGCCAGGCCGCCGTCCGGCCGCGCCGCCCGCTGCGCCCCAAGGCGCTCCGGCTGGCCGAGCCCAAGCGCCGCCTGCGGGTGATCACCGTGGTGATGTCGCTGGTGTTCTCGGTGTTCGCCGGCCGCCTGGTGCAGCTCCAGCTGCTGGACTCCGACGCGCTGGCCGCCGACGCCAACACCAACCGCTACCTGAACATCCCGATCACCGCCGAGCGCGGCTCGATAACGTCCTCCGACGGGGTGGCGCTGGCCGCCACCGTCGACGCGTACGACATCACCGCCGACCCGGCGATGTTCACCCCGGCGGCGACCGGCATCCCGGACGCCCCGGAGCAGGCGGCCGCCCTGCTGGCGCCGATCCTCGGCGTGCCCAAGGACAAGATCGCCGCCGACCTGCACACCCCCAAGACCCGCTACAAGCGGCTCGCCGCCCAGCAGACCCCGGCCACCAAGAGCCAGATCAGCGACCTCAAGGCGGGCCTGGAGAAGCAGGCCGGCTCGCGGACCTGCCAGGCCCAGAAGCGGCTGCTGACCAAGGCCGCCGACCAGGGCGGACGCACCCGGGTCGACAACGAGTGCGCCAACCCGCTGGCCGGGGTGTTCAACCGGGAGACCCAGAAGCGGATCTACCCCGCCGACGGCCTGGCCGCCAACCTGGTCGGCTTCGTCAACGGTGAGGGCGAGGGCGCCGGCGGCCTGGAGCTCCAGTACCAGAAGCAGCTGGCCGGCAAGGACGGGCACAGCAGCTACGCCCAGGCGGGCGGCCGGCTGGTGCCCACCGCCGGGGGCTCGATGGACCCGGCCGTGCCCGGCACCGACGTGAAGCTGACCATCAACCGGGACATCCAGTGGGCCGCCCAGCGGGCGCTCACCGACCAGGTCGCCAACTCCGGGGCGGAGAAGGGCTACGTCGTCGTCCAGGACGTGAAGACCGGTCAGGTCCTGGCGATGGCCACCGCGCCCGGCTTCAACCCGAACGACCTGAGCACCGCCAAGCAGTCCCAGATGGGCAACGCCGCGCTGGTCGACGCGTACGAGCCGGGCAGCACCGCCAAGCTGATGAGCCTGGCCGCCGTCCTGGACACCGGCAAGGCCAACTGGGACACCAAGGTCACCGTGCCCAACCGGCTGGTCCGGGCCGGCCAGCAGTTCAAGGACGACGTCGAGCACGGCGACTGGTACCTGACCCTGGCCGGGGTGCTGGCCAAGTCCTCCAACATCGGCACCATCGAGGCGGTCGAGACCCTCGGCGCCGACCAGTCGGAGGTCAACAAGACGCTGGACGGCTACATGCGCAAGTTCGGCGTGGGCCAGCCGACCGGTCTGAACTTCCCCGGCGAGACCCCTGGGATGCTCAAGAAGCCGGGGGACCTGGTCGCCTCGGAGAAGTACAACATCGCCTTCGGCCAGGGCCCGCTGCAGATGAACGCGCTGCAGGCCACCTCGGTGTACTCGACCATCGCCAACGGCGGCGTCCGGGTCGCGCCCAGCATCGTCCAGGGCACCACCAGCCCGGACGGCAAGTACACCGCGACCCCGCCGGGCGAGCAGACCCAGGTGGTCAGCGAACAGACCGCCAAGACCCTCACCTCGATGCTGGAGTCGGTCGTCGACGACGAGCAGGGCACCGGCGGCAAGGCCGCCATCCCCGGCTACCGGGTCGCCGGCAAGACCGGCACCGCCAACCGGGGGGCCGCCAACGGCAAGGGCTACGACGGCTACACCGCCTCCTTCATCGGCTTCGCCCCCGCCGACGCCCCCCGGTACACCGTCTCCTGCACCCTCCAGGGGCCGGTCAACGGCCACTTCGGCGGCCAGCTGTGCGGACCGGTGTTCAAGCAGGTGATGGAGTTCACCCTGAAGACCATGCAGGTCCCGCCCAGCGGCAGCCAGGCGCCCAACCTGCCCGTCGAGTGGAAGCCGTGAGCGAGTATGAGCAACGAGCGGGTCGGGCCGGACGGCGGCGCGGCGAAGGGCCGGTTTGGCCCTGGACACCCTTCGGCGGATAGCCTTCCCGCCGTGCCGAAACCCGATCAAATCACCGTGAGTCCGCCCCGCCCGGCCGGGACCGCCGCCCTGCCGCTCGCCGAACTGGCCCGCCAGCTGGGCCTCGATCCCGTCGAGGGGGGCCTCGTCAGCGGCGTCACCCACGACTCCCGGGCGGTGCGCCCCGGCGACGTGTACGTGGCCTTCCCCGGCGCCAACCACCACGGCGCGGCCTTCGCGGCCCAGGCCGCGGCGGCGGGCGCGGCGGCGCTGCTCACCGACCCGGCCGGCGCCGAGCTGGCGGCCGGCACCGGCCTGCCGCTGCTGGTCGTCGACCGGCCGCGGGCCCGGATGGGCGAGCTCGCGGCAGCCGTCTACGGTCGCCCCTCCGAGCGGCTGCTGATGATCGGGCTGACCGGCACCAACGGCAAGACCACCACGTCCTACCTGGTCGAGGGCGGCCTGCTCGGCGCCGGGCGCGCCCCCGGGGTGATCGGCACCGTCGAGATGCGGGTCGGCGACGAGCGGATCAAGAGCGAGCGCACCACCCCCGAGGCCACCGACCTGCACGCGATCCTCGGCGTGATGGCCGAGCGCGGCGCGGACGCGGTGACCATGGAGGTCTCCAGCCACGCGCTGGTCTACGGCCGCACCGACGGGGTGACGTACGACGTCTCCCTGTTCAACAACCTCACCCCCGAGCACCTCGACTTCCACCCGGACATGGAGGACTACTTCCAGGCGAAGGCCCGGCTCTTCCAGCCCGGCAAGTCCCGCCACGGCGTGGTCAACGTGGACGACGAGTACGGCCGCCGGCTGGCCGCCGAGGCCAAGATCCCGGTGACCACCTTCTCCGCCACCGGCGCCGTCGAGGCCGACTGGCGGGCCGTGGACGTCCAGCTCGGCCCGGTCGGCTCCACCTTCCGGGTGCTCGGCCCGGACGGCGCCGAGGCCGACGCGGCCGTGCCGCTGCCCGGCCCGTTCAACGTGGCCAACGCGCTCGCCGCGATCACCCTGCTGGTCGCCGCCGGCCTGCCGCTGGAGCGGGCCGTGGCCGGCGTCGCCGCGGTGCCCGGCGTGCCGGGCCGGCTGGAGCGGGTGGACGCCGGACAGGCGTTCGTCGCCGTGGTCGACTACGCGCACAAGCCGGACGCCCTCCAGGCCGTCCTCGGCTCGCTGCGCGAGGTCACCAAGGGCCGGCTGCACGTCGTCGTCGGCTGCGGCGGAGACCGGGACCCGCACAAGCGCGGCCCGATGGGCGCCATCGCCGCCCGGCTCGCCGACACCGCCCTGTTGACCAGCGACAACCCGCGCAGCGAAGACCCGCTGGCGATCCTCGCCAGCATGCTGACCGGCGCCGCCGCGGTGCCCGAGGCCGAGCGCGGGACCGTCCTGGTCGTCCCCGACCGGGCCGAGGCGATCCGGATCGCCGTCGCCCGCGCCCACGCCGGGGACACCGTGCTGGTGGCCGGCAAGGGCCACGAACTTGGCCAGTACGTACGAGACGAGATCCGCCCCTTCGACGACCGGGAGGTGCTGCGCGAATCCATCACGCAGACCACGGCCGCCCGGGGCGACCGAGGAGTAGAGCAGCAGTGATCGCACTGACCCTCGCCGAGGTGGCCGCCGCAGTCGGGGGCACCCTGGACGGCGCCGACCCCGGCGCCCTGGTGACCGGCCCGGTCGAGGTCGACTCGCGGAAGGTGCGCCCCGGCGGCCTGTTCGCGGCCTTCGTCGGCGAGCGCGTGGACGGCCACGACTACGCGGACGTCGCGGTCGGGGCCGGCGCCGTCGCGGTGCTGGCCGACCGCCCGGTCGGCGTGCCCGCCGTCCTGGTCGACAGTGTGGTGGACGCGCTCGGCAAGCTGGCCCGGGCCGTGGTCGCCCGCGCCGAGGGCACCGCCGTCGTCGCGCTGACCGGCTCGGCCGGCAAGACCAGCACCAAGGACCTGATCGCCCAGCTGCTGCAGCGCCTCGGCGACACGGTCTACCCGCCCGGCTCGCTCAACAACGAGATCGGCCACCCGATGACCGCGCTGCGGGTCGAGCCCGGCACCCGGCACCTGGTCATGGAGATGGGCGCCCGGCACAAGGGCGACATCGAGTACCTCACCTCGATCACGCCGCCCCGGATCGGCGTGGTGCTGAACGTCGGCACCGCGCACGTCGGCGAGTTCGGCTCGCAGGAGGCGATCGCCGAGGCCAAGGGCGAACTCGTCGAGGCGCTGCCCGCCGACGGCGCCGCGATCCTCAACGCGGACGACCGGCTGGTGCGCGCGATGGCCGGCCGTACCAGGGCGAAGGTGGTCCTGTTCGGGGAATCCCCGGATGCCCACGTCCGGGCGACGAACGTTCGGCTGGACGCCGCCGGACGGCCATCCTTCACGCTCACCACCCCGGCCGGTTCCGCGCCCGTGCAGCTGCGCCTGTACGGTGAGCACCACATCTCGAACGCCCTCGCCGCCGCTGCGGTGGCGGTGGAGCTCGGGATGTCCGTCGACGACACCGCGACCGCCCTGGGCGAAGCGGGTGCGCTGTCCCGCTGGCGCATGGAGGTCGTCGACCGGGCCGATGGTGTCACCGTCGTCAACGACGCCTACAACGCGAACCCCGACTCGATGCGGGCCGCGCTGCGGGCGCTGGTCTCGATGGGGGGACGCGGCCCGGAGCGCCGCCGCACCTGGGCGGTGCTCGGCGAGATGCGGGAGCTCGGCGAGGAGAGCCTGGCCGAGCACGACGCCATCGGGCGGCTCGCCGTCCGACTGGACGTCACCAAGCTGGTGGCGGTCGGTGGACGCGAGGCGGCCTGCATGGAACTCGGCGCGAGGAACGAAGGTTCGTGGGGTGAGGAGTCGGTGCTGGTGTCCGACGCGGACGCGGCGGTCGAGCTGCTGCGCAGTCAACTTCGGCCGGGGGATGTGGTCCTGGTGAAGGCGTCCCGTTCGGTGGGGCTGGAGAAGGTGGCCGAGGCCCTCCTCTCGGACGGTGTGGCCGCGTAATGAAGCAGATCCTCTTCTCCGGCATGATCGGCCTGATCCTGTCGCTGGTCGGTACCCCCGCCCTGATCAAGCTGCTCGCCCGGCAGGGCTACGGCCAGTACATCCGCGACGACGGGCCGAAGGCGCACCACAGCAAGAAGGGCACGCCCACCATGGGCGGCATCGCCTTCATCCTGGCGACCCTGATCGCCTACTTCGGGACCAAGGCGATAACGGGCGAGAGCCCGACGGCCTCCGGCCTGCTGGTGCTCTTCCTGACGACCGGTCTGGGCCTGGTCGGCTTCCTGGACGACTACATCAAGGTGGTCAAGCGCCGCTCGCTCGGTCTGCGGGCCAAGGCGAAGCTGGCCGGCCAGTCCATCGTCGGCCTGGCCTTCGCCGTGCTGGCGCTGCAGTTCCAGGACGACCGCGGGCTCACCCCGGCGTCCCAGCACCTGTCCTTCGTCCGGGACTACGGCTGGTCGATCGGCCCCGTGCTGTTCGTCATCTTCGCCTACTTCATGATCGCCGCGACCTCCAACGGCGTGAACCTGACGGACGGTCTGGACGGCCTCGCCACCGGTGCCTCGGTGATGGCCTTCGGCGCCTACACCTTCATCGGCGTCTGGGAGTACGGGCAGAGCTGCGCCTACTCCGTCACCGCGACCGTCAGCTGCTACGACGTCCGCGACCCGCTGGACCTCGCGGTGGTCGCCGCCGCCCTGATGGGCTCCTGCTTCGGCTTCCTCTGGTGGAACACCTCGCCCGCCAAGATCTTCATGGGCGACACCGGCTCGCTCGCCCTCGGCGGCGCCCTGGCCGGTCTGGCGATCTGCTCGCGCACCGAGCTGCTGCTGATCCTGCTCGGCGGCCTCTTCATGATCATCACCCTGTCGGTGATCATCCAGGTCGGCTCGTTCCGGATGACCGGCAAGCGCGTCTTCAAGATGGCGCCACTGCAGCACCACTTCGAACTCAAGGGCTGGAGCGAAGTCCTGGTCGTGGTCCGGTTCTGGATCATCCAGGGACTCTGCGTGGCCGTCGGCCTCGGCCTCTTCTACGCGGGATACCGGACCGGATGACGAACCCTGACTTTGCGAACCTGCCCGTCGTCGTCGCCGGGCTCGGCGTCTCCGGCATCAGCGCCGCGCGCGTCCTGCACGGCCTCGGCGCCCACGTCACCGTGGTGGACGGCGGCAGCGGCGCGGGCCTGACCGCCCGGGCCGCCGAGCTGGAGGCGCTCGGCGTCACCGTCCGCCTCGGCGACGGCGACAGCCTGCCCGAGGGCACCCGGCTGGTCGTCACCTCGCCCGGCTGGGCGCCCGACCGCCCGCTGTTCGCCGCCGCCGCGGCGGCCGGCATCGAGGTCTGGGGCGACGTCGAACTCGCCTGGCGCCTGCGCCGGCCGCTGCCCGCCACCGGCGAGCCCGCCCCCTGGCTGGCCGTCACCGGCACCAACGGCAAGACCACCACCGTCCAGATGCTCGCCTCGATCCTCACCGCCGCCGGGAAGCGCACCGCCGCCGTCGGCAACGTCGGGGTGTCGGTCCTGGACGCGGTCCTCGCCGAGGAGCCGTACGACGTGCTCGCCGTCGAGCTCTCCAGCTACCAGCTGCACTGGGCGCCCTCGCTGCGCCCGCACTCGGCGGTCGTGCTCAACCTGGCCCCCGACCACCTCGACTGGCACGGCTCGATGGAGGCGTACGCCGCCGACAAGGGCCGGATCTACCAGGGCAACACCGTCGCCTGCGTGTACAACCTGGCCGACCCGGCCACCGAGGCGCTGGTCCGCGAGGCCGACGTTGAGGAGGGCTGCCGGGCGATCGGCTTCGGCCTCGGCGCGCCCGCCCTGTCGAACCTCGGGGTGGTGGACGGGCTGCTGGTGGACCGCGCGTTCGTGGCCGACCGGGCCAAGAACGCGGCCGAGCTGGGCACCGTCGAGGACGTCAGCCCACCCGTCGCCCACCACCACCCTTCCGAGGAGGGCGCTGCGCGCCGTCCTGCCGCCCCGCACAACATCGCCAACGCGCTCGCCGCGGCGGCGCTGGCCCGGGCGTACGGCGTCGAGCCGAAGGCCGTCCGCGAGGGCCTGCGGGCCTTCCGCCCGGACGCCCACCGGATCGCCGAGGTCGGCGTGGTCGGCGAGGTCACCTACGTCGACGACTCCAAGGCCACCAACACCCACGCCGCCGCCGCCTCGCTGGCCGCCTTCCGGCCGGTCGTCTGGATCGCCGGCGGCCTGGCCAAGGGCGCGACCTTCGACGACCTGGTCCAGGGCGCGGCCGGGCGGCTGCGCGCCGCCGTGCTGATCGGCGAGGACCGCGCGCTGATCCGGGAGGCGCTGGAGCGACACGCTCCGGATGTCCCGGTGATCGAGGCGGCCGAGGGCCAGACTGGCGCGGTGGCGATGGCGGAGGTCGTCCGGACGGCCGCCTCGCTCGCCCGGCCGGGTGACACGGTGCTGCTGGCACCGGCCTGCGCCTCGATGGACATGTTCACCAACTACGGCGAGCGCGGCGACCTCTTCGCCGCCGCGGTCCGGCAGCTGGCGGACCGCGGGGAGTGAGCCGAAGGGCCGTACCGGGCCGGAGCGGCCCGGCGGCGGGTGAGCCGTGAAGAGAGAGTGAGCGGGGAGTGGCTGGGCAGGGCAGGGCGGGTTCCGGAGCACCGGAGCGGGAGGCCGCCGAGCCGTGGCGCGTGATCTCGGCCACCACGACCAAGTACAAGTCGGCCGGACCGCTGGCCCGGGTACGGGCCTTCCGGTACCGGGTGCGGTACTGGCTGGACCGGCCGCTCACGCCCTACCTGCTCGTCATCGGCACGACGCTGCTGCTGGTGGTGCTCGGCCTGATGATGGTCTTCTCGGCCTCGCAGATCCTCGCGCTGGGCCAGCACCACTCGGCGCAGTACTACTTCCTCAAGCAACTGATCGCGGCCATCCTCGGCCTGGTCCTGCTGATCGGCTTCGCCTCCGTGCCGCTGGCGGTGCTGCGGGTGATCGTCTACCCGGTGATGTTCGGGGTGATCGGCGCGCTCGCGCTGGTCGCCGTACCCGGCATCGGGGTGCGGATCAACGGCAACCAGAACTGGCTGGACTTCGGCTTCTTCCAGTTCCAGCCCTCGGAGTTCGCCAAGCTCGCGCTGGTGCTCTGGGGCGCCGACCTGCTCGCCCGCAAGCAGAAGGCCGGCACCCTCACCACCTGGAAGCACCTGCTCGTCCCGCTGGTGCCGGGCGCCCTGCTGCTGCTCGCGCTGATCATGCTCGGCGGCGACATGGGCACCTCGATGATCCTGGTGGCGATGCTGTTCGCGCTGCTCTGGATGGTCGGCGCGCCGCTGCGGCTGTTCGTGGCCACCGTCGGGGTGGCCGTGGTCGTCTGCACCGCGCTGGTGATCACCGTCCCGCACCGGGCGGAGCGCCTGGGCTGCATCGGCGTCACCAAGCCCGACCCGGACGGGGCCTGCTTCCAGGCGCTGCACGGCGTGTACTCGTTCGCGCTCGGCGGAGGCTTCGGCACCGGTCTCGGTGCCGGCGTGGAGAAATGGGGCCAGCTGCCCGAGGCGCACACCGACTTCATCTTCGCCGCGACCGGCGAGGAACTGGGCCTGGTGGGGACGCTGTCGGTGATCGGTCTCTTCGCGGCACTAGGCTACGCGGGTATCCGTGTGGCCATCGGTACGAAGGACCCCTTCGTCAGGTACGCCGCGGGAGCCGCCACCACCTGGATCATGGCGCAGGCCATGATCAACCTGGGGTCGGCGCTGGGACTGCTGCCCATCGCGGGCGTCCCGCTCCCGCTGTTCTCCTACGGCGGTTCCGCCATGCTGTCGGCCATGTCCGCGATCGGTGTGCTGCTGTGCCTGGCGCGCAGCACCTCGGGCGCGAAGGCGGCGCTGGCCGCCCGGAGCAAGAACTCCCGGATCAGGAGACGACTGGCCCGGGTGCTGCCACGACGACGAACCACAGCGCGCCCGGCCCCGGGGCCGGCACGCAGGGAGCGGTGAATTTCGGTGCATGTCGTACTCGCCGGCGGGGGGACCGCCGGTCACATCGAGCCGGCGCTGGCCCTCGCGGACGCCCTCCGCAGGCACGACCCGTCCATCGGGATCACCGCCCTGGGAACCGAGCGCGGACTGGAGACCCGGCTGGTGCCGGAACGCGGCTACCAGCTGGAGCTGATTCCGGCCGTCCCGCTGCCCCGCAAGCCCACCCCCGAGCTGATCACCGTCCCCGGCCGGCTGCGCGGCACCGTCCGGGCCGCCCAGGAGATCATCGAGCGGGTCAACGCGGACGCCGTGGTCGGCTTCGGCGGCTACGTCGCGATGCCCGCCTACCTGGCCGCCAAGCGGGCCGGCGTGCCGATCGTGGTGCACGAGGCGAACGCCCGTCCGGGCCTGGCCAACAAGATCGGCGCCCGCTACACGGACTTCGTCGCGGTCTCCACGCCGGACAGCAAGCTGCGTGACTCCCGGTACATCGGCATCCCGCTGCGCCGGACCATCGCCACCCTGGACCGGGGCGCCGCCAGGCCGGAGGCCCGGCACTACTTCGGCCTCGACCAGCGGCTGCCCACCCTGCTGGTCTCCGGCGGCTCCCAGGGCGCGCGCCGGCTCAACGAGGTGGTCACCGCGATCGCCCCGCGGCTCCAGCAGTACGGCGTGCAGATCCTGCACGCCGTCGGCCCGAAGAACGAGCTGCCGCAGGTCGAGGACATCCCCGGGATGCCGCCGTACCGCGCGGTGCCGTACGTCGACCGGATGGACCTCGCCTACGCGGCGGCGGACCTGATGCTCTGCCGGGCCGGCGCCATGACCGTCGCCGAGCTGGCCGCCGTCGGGCTGCCCGCCGCGTTCGTCCCGCTGCCGATCGGCAACGGCGAGCAGCGGCTGAACGCCCAGCCGATGGTCAAGGCCGGCGGCGGCCTGCTGGTGGACGACGCCGAGCTGACCCCGGAGTGGGTGCTGCAGAACGTGCTGCCGGTGCTCACCGACCCGCAGCGGCTGTGGGACATGAGCCGGGCCGCCGCCGAGTTCGGCCGCCGGGACGCCGACGACCTGCTGGTCGGCATGGTCTACGAGGCGATCCAGGCCTCCCGCGGCGGTCGCCGCCGTGGCTGACGGCCGGCTCGCCGACCCGCTGGAGGAAGAGCTGGAGGCCGAGGAGTCCGCTCCTCGGCTCCGGCTCTCCCGGCGGGGCATCGTGGTGCTGAGCGTGCTCGGCGCCGCGGTGCTGGGCGTGCTGGCCTGGGTGGTGTTCTTCTCCTCGGTGCTGGACGTGCGCGAGGTCGCGGTCCAGGGGCCGAAGGACGAGAAGCTGACGGCGGACCAGGTCCGCGAGGCGATCGGCGGGATCGGTGACGGCCCGCTGGCCAGAGTGGACCTGGACGCCGTCCAGCGCCGGGTGGAGGCGATCCCCCGGGTGGCGAAGGCCGAGGTGTGGCGGGGCTGGCCGCACACCCTGCGGGTGAAGGTCGTCCAGCGCACGGCGGTGGCCGCCGTCAAGGGGGAGGACGGTCAGTTCACCCAGGTGGACGCCGCCGGCGTGAGCTTCGCCACCGAGGCGGCCCCGCCGGAGGGGGTGCCGGTGGTGGAACTGCGGCTCAGTCAGCAGGCCAAGGACGCGGACGGGGTGATCTCCCGTTCGCAGCTGGTTCAGGGCGCGGTGTCGGTGGCCGCCGGACTGCCGCCCGAGGTGGCGAAGCGGGCCGGAGCGGTGCTGGTGCACTCGTACGACGATATTCAGCTGCAGCTCAGCGGGGGTGCGACGGTGCGTTGGGGGAGCCCGGAGCAGACCGACCGCAAGGCCCGGACGCTGGTCGCGCTGATGGCTCAGAAGGGCTCGAACTTCGACGTGAGTGCGCCGGAGGCGCCGGCGGTGTCGGGATGATCCGGTAGGTTCTGTGCCTGAGGGAGGGGTTGACGCTGTGAAGTGTCGGCCCGACCCTTGGTGGTCACCCCGGTTTCATGTGCCGGCCGATGATCACATAGGCTCAAAAGAAAAGGGGAAGCTCGGCGTGTTCGTTGAAACACGTGCCTGGAGCCACCTAGTGTCCTGTGTCACCAGACTGTGCCCCCTGGTGATGTGACGGAGGCACAGGACTAACCCTAAAGGTCAAGTTTAGGGTTGGGGTCGGCGGTCGGCATTTCGGACATTCAGTCGGAAACCAGGCTCCCTACCCATCGACATCCGTCGGTACGATCCCCCGTCGGGTCGGGCCGACCCGGAAATTCGAGGCGAGAGGCCTTCGACGTGGCAGCACCGCAGAACTACCTCGCAGTCATCAAGGTCGTCGGAATCGGCGGCGGTGGTGTCAACGCCATCAACCGGATGATCGAGGTCGGTCTCAAGGGCGTCGAGTTCATCGCGATCAACACCGATGCGCAGGCCCTCCTGATGAGCGACGCCGACGTCAAGCTCGATGTGGGCCGTGAACTCACCCGGGGCCTCGGCGCCGGCGCCAACCCCGAGGTCGGCCGCAAGGCCGCCGAGGACCACCGCGAGGAGATCGAGGAGGTCCTCAAGGGGGCCGACATGGTCTTCGTCACCGCGGGTGAGGGTGGTGGCACGGGCACGGGCGGCGCGCCCGTGGTCGCCAACATCGCCCGTTCGCTCGGCGCCCTGACCATCGGCGTGGTCACCCGCCCCTTCACCTTCGAGGGCCGCCGCCGCGCCAACCAGGCCGAGGACGGCATCGCGAGCCTGCGCGAAGAGGTCGACACCCTCATCGTGATCCCCAACGACCGGCTGCTGTCCATCTCGGACCGCCAGGTCAGCGTGCTCGACGCGTTCCGCTCGGCCGACCAGGTCCTGCTCTCCGGTGTCCAGGGCATCACCGACCTGATCACCACCCCCGGTCTGATCAACCTCGACTTCGCCGACGTCAAGTCCGTCATGTCGGAGGCCGGTTCGGCGCTCATGGGCATCGGTTCGGCCCGCGGCGAGGACCGTGCCAAGGCGGCCGCCGTGATGGCGATCTCCTCGCCGCTGCTGGAGGCCTCGATCGACGGCGCCCGCGGCGTGCTGCTCTCCATCTCGGGCGGCTCCGACCTCGGCCTGTTCGAGATCAACGAGTCGGCCCAGCTGGTCAGCGAGGCCGCGCACCCCGAGGCCAACATCATCTTCGGCGCGGTCATCGACGACGCGCTCGGCGACGAGGTCCGGGTCACCGTCATCGCGGCCGGCTTCGACGGCGGGCAGCCGCCGGCGATCGTCCGCGACCCGGTGGTCAAGGCCACCCCCGCCGCGTCGGCCACGCCGCCGGCCGCCCCGGAGCGCCCGGCCACCCGGCCGTCCTACGGGAGCATCGGCTCGGTGACGTCGCGTTCGGAGGGGGAGACCCACGCCGCGCCGCGCGCCACCGAGACCGTGACCACCGCCCCGGTGCCGCCGCAGGTGCAGCCGGTCCGGCAGCCGTTCGTCGAGAGCCCGGCGGAGGAGCTCGACGTCCCGGATTTCCTTAAGTGATCGATCACGCCGTACGCGCGGGTGCTCACTTCGCCTTCACCGACAGGTGGGGCGGGGTGAGCACTTCGCCGTACGGGGAGCTCAACCTCGGCGGGGCGGTGGGGGACGACCCGGAGACCGTCCGGGAGAACCGGGCGATCGCCGCCGGGGAGCTCGGGCTCGACCCGGCCGACGTGGTCTGGATGAACCAGGTGCACGGCGCGCGGGTCGCCGTGGTGACGCAGCGCCAGTCGCCGGGGGACGCCCCCACGGTGGACGCGGTGGTCACCGACCGGCCGCTCGCGCTCGCCGTCCTGACCGCCGACTGCACTCCGGTGCTGCTGGCCGACCCGGTGGCGGGCGTGGTGGGCGCGGCCCACGCGGGCCGGCCCGGGCTGGCGGCCGGGGTGGTGCCCGCGGTCGTGCGGGCGATGGTCGAACTGGGGGCCGAACCCGGCCGGATCGCCGCGGCCACCGGCCCGTCGGTCTGCGGCCGGTGCTACGAGGTGCCGGCCGGCCTGCGGGCGGAGGTCGCCGAGGTGGTGCCCGCCGCGTTCGCCGAGACCTCCTGGGGAACACCGGCGCTGGACGTGGCCGAGGGGGTCGCGGCCCAGCTGGCCGCCGCCGGGGTCACCGGGTTGGTGCGGTCACCGGTCTGCACCCTCGAATCCGCGGATCACTACTCCTATCGCCGCGAGCAGCGCACCGGCCGGCTCGCGAGCTACGTCTGGTTGGGCTCTGATCATTGATGACGAACGACATCTACGGACCGTTCCCGGGGAGTCGCGGCGGCCTTCCCGACCAGAGCTGGCTGGAGACCCTGACGGAGGGGCAGCGGGCCCGGTACGAGGAGCTGGGGACCAACCTCGACGTGGTCGAGCGGAGGATCGCCGACGCCTGTGCGGCTGCCGGACGGCCGCGCGACGAGGTCACCCTGGTCGTCGTCACCAAGACCTACCCCGCCGAGGACACCGCGCTGTTGGCCGGACTGGGTGTGACGGATGTCGCGGAGAACCGCGACCAGGACGCCGCACCCAAGGCAGAGCAGTGCAGAAACCTTCCTCTTGACTGGCACTTCGTCGGACAGCTGCAGACCAACAAGGTCCGCTCGGTCGTCCGGTACGCGAACCACGTGCACTCGGTGGACCGGCTGCGGCTGGTCGGGTCGCTCTCCGCGGCGGTGCTCAAGTCCGAGCGCCCGGAGCTGGGTTGCCTGGTGCAGGTGGCCCTGGACAAGGAGCACGGCGAGGGGGCCCACCGGGCCGGCGTCGCCCCGGAGGACGTCGCGGAACTCACGGACGCGATCGCCGACACGCCCGGCCTGCGGCTGGACGGTGTGATGACCGTCGCTCCGTTGGCCGGTCCGCTCGCCGGAGACCCGCTCCGTGCCTTCGAGCGGCTGACGGAAATCGCAACCGCAGTACGCACGACCCATCCTGCTGCCACCATGGTCTCCGCAGGAATGAGCGGTGACCTTGAGCAGGCGATTGCCGCCGGGGCGACACATGTGCGCGTCGGAACGGCGGTACTCGGAGTGAGGTCACCCCTCAGGTAACGTCACCGGGTAGTAGATCAGACTGCAGGACAAAATAGGACAGAATCTAGCAGCTCCTCGGAGCGCTAGCGAACCGTGGATCGCAGCTCCGCGGCCCCCACCCCACGAACTCTGACCGGCCGTCGGCCTGACGGGCCGTCGTGGGTGGACCGCGGAATCCGCAGGCAGGGCCGCACGGCCTGGCCGCCGGGACGGAGCCGGTCCGCACGGAGCGAGCAGAGCGAGCGACCATCGGAAGGTGCGCGTTTCGCGAAGCCGCCACCGAGCGCCAGCGAGGTGGCTATGAGCGGAGGAGACAGGAGCATGGCCGGCGCAATGCGCAAGATGGCGGTCTACCTCGGCCTCGTGGAGGACGAGACGTACGACGGTCAGGGGTACGACCCTGACGACGACTACGACGCGGACCCCGAGCCGATTCGAACGGGACAGCGGACCGAGGACATCCCCCGGCCGGCCGCCGCGCCCGCCCCGGTCTCCTCGATCACTCCGCAGCCGGTCCCGGCCGCGGTGCCGATCCGGCAGGAGACCCCGAGGATGGCCCCAGTGTCGTCCATCACACCCGAACGCCGCCACAACCTGGAGAAGAGCGCCCCGGTGATCATGCCCAAGGTAGTGAACGAACGAGAGCCCTACCGCATCACCACGCTGCACCCGCGGACCTACAACGAGGCCCGTACCATCGGGGAACAGTTCCGTGGCGGGACCCCCGTGATCATGAATCTGACCGAGATGGACGACACCGACGCGAAGCGACTCGTAGACTTCGCCGCTGGACTCGTCTTCGGTCTGCACGGCAGTATCGAGCGCGTGACACAGAAGGTGTTCCTGCTGTCGCCTGCTAACGTCGATGTCACGGCGGAGGACAAGGCTCGGATCGCCGAGGGTGGGTTCTTCAACCAGAGCTGACCCGGCCACGACTTTACGTGTGGATCTGATCAACAGTGGATTAGCGACAGGTGACGAGCGGCAGGCCCAAGGGCCCGGAACCGGGGAGAGGGAAACGCGATGGACATCGTGTGGGCGGTGCTCTACTACGCCCTGACCGTCTTCCTGGTGTTCCTGCTCGTGCGACTGGTCATGGACTGGGTCTTCCAGTTCGCGCGTTCGTGGCGGCCCGGCAAGGCCATGGTCCTGGTCCTGGAGGCCACGTACACTGTCACGGATCCGCCGCTCAAGCTTCTTCGGCGGTTCATTCCGCCGTTGCGTTTCGGGGGCGTGGCGCTCGACCTGTCCTTCTTCGTACTGATGATCATTGTGTATGTCCTGATCTCGCTTGTGCGGCCCTAGTCGTAGGTGAGCGATGCGACAGGATGCCGGTGTGCCGACGATCACGTTGAGGTGAAGAGATGCCATTGACCCCCGAGGACGTTCGGAACAAGCAGTTCACGACCGTCCGCCTGCGCGAAGGCTATGACGAGGACGAGGTCGATGCCTTCCTCGACGAGGTCGAAGGAGAGCTGACCCGCCTGCTTCGCGAGAACGAGGACCTGCGCGCCAAGCTGGCCGCCGCGACTCGCGCCGCCGCGCAGAACCAGGCGAACATGCGGAAGGAGCCGCCGCAGGACGCCCGTTCGGGCGCCCCCGTTCCGGCCGCCATATCCGGCCCGCCGGTTCCCGGCCAGCAGGGCCCCGGCCCGCAGCAGCAGATGGGCCCCGGTGGTCCGCAGCAGCAGCAGATGGGCGGCCCGCAGCAGCAGCAGATGGGCAACCAGCCGCTCGGCCTGCCCTCCGGCGCCCCGCAGCTCCCCGCCGGCCCCCAGCAGATGGGCGGCCCGCAGCAGCAGATGAACCAGACCATGGGCGGCCAGCAGCAGCTGGTCCAGCCGATGGGCGGTCAGATGCTCCAGCCCATGGGCGGCCCTGGTGGCCCGCAGCAGATGGGCAACCCGATGGGCCAGGGCATGGGCCAGCAGCAGCAGATGCAGCCGATGGGCGGCCCCATGGGCGGCCCGCAGCAGCAGCAGATGGGCGGCCCCATGGGCGCCCCCATGCAGCAGCAGGGCCCCGGTGGCGACAGTGCCGCCCGCGTCCTGGCGCTCGCTCAGCAGACCGCCGACCAGGCGATCTCGGAGGCCCGTTCCGAGGCCAACAAGATCGTCGGCGAGGCCCGCAGCCGCGCCGAGGGCCTGGAGCGCGACGCCCGTGCCAAGGCCGACGCCCTGGAGCGGGACGCGCAGGAGAAGCACCGCGTCGCGATGGGCTCGCTGGAGTCCGCGCGCGCCACGCTGGAGCGCAAGGTCGAGGACCTGCGGGCGTTCGAGCGCGAGTACCGGACGCGCCTCAAGTCGTACCTGGAGACCCAGCTGCGCCAGCTGGAGTCGCAGGCCGACGACTCGCTCGCCCCGCCGCGGATCCCCGCCACCGCGTCGCTGCCGCCGGCGGCCTCGTCGATGGCTCCGGCCGGTGCCGGTGCGATGAGCGGTGCCCCGGCCTTCGGTGGCAACCAGCCGGCCTTCGGCGGCAACGCGCCGTCGTTCGGCGGGCAGAGCTCCTTCGGCGGCAACCCGCCGGCACCGAGCTTCGGCGGTCAGGCGTCCGGTGGCAACACCGGCGCGCCGCAGATGCAGCCGGCCGGGATGACGCAGCCGATGGCGGCCGTCCGCCCGCAGCCTCCGCAGCCGATGCAGCAGGCTCCGGCACCGATGCGGGGCTTCCTGATCGACGAGGACGGCGACAACTGAGGTTGTAGCGAGGCCTTTTGAGAGCGCCCCCTGTTCGACCCGCGGGTCGAACAGGGGGCGCTCTGCTGTGGTGCGGACGAGGGTGGGGGACGGGCGCACGCGGGGTGGTGACGTCGCTTCGGGGGCGCGCGGGTACGGCGAAGCCGCCGTCGCCCCGGGCGGGGTGACGGCGGCTTCGGAGTCGGTCAGGCCTTGCGGAGCTGGAAGGCGAGGCCGAGGGCTTCGTCGGCGAAGGTCTCGGAGTCCCAGTCGGCCGTGCCGGCGGCGAAGTCGGTGGCCAGGACCTCCTCGGCGACGAGGGGGCCGTGCTCGGCGATGGCCTCGGCGGTCTCCTCGGTGGTGGCCCGCCAGCGCAGGACGATCCGGTCGGCGACGTCGAGACCGGAGTTCTTGCGGGCCTCCTGGATCTGGCGGATGGCGTCGCGGGCGACGCCGAGCCGCTTGAGCTCCGGGGTGATGGCCAGGTCGAGGGCAACGGTGGCGCCGGACTCGTTGGCGACGGCCCAGCCCTCGCGCGGGGTCTCGGTGATGACCACCTCGTCCGGGGAGAGGGCGACCGGCTCGCCGTTCAGCTCGACCGAGGTCTCGCCGTCGGCGCGCAGTTCGGCGGCCAGGCGGGCGGCGTCGGTGGCGGCGACCGCCTTGGCGACGTCCTGCACGCCCTTGCCGAACCGCTTGCCCAGGGCGCGGAAGTTGGCCTTGGCGCTGGTGTCGACGAGCGAGCCGCCGACCTCGGCGAGCGACTCCAGGGTGGAGACGTTGAGCTCCTCGGCGATCTGCGCGCGCAGGTCGGCGGGCAGCTCGTCCCAGCCCTGGGCGGCGATCAGCGCGCGGGACAGCGGCTGACGGGTCTTCACGCCGGACTCGGCGCGGGTGGCCCGGCCGAGCTCCACCAGGCGGCGGACCAGCGCCATGTGCCGGGAGAGGTCGGTGTCGATCAGCGACTCGTCCGCCTGCGGCCAGGTGGCCAGGTGGACCGAGGCCGGGGCGTCCGCGGCGACCGGGACGACCAGGTCCTGCCAGACCTGCTCGGTGATGAACGGGGTCATCGGGGCCATCAGGCGGGTGACCGTCTCCAGCGCCTCGTGCAGGGTGGCGAGCGCGGCCGCGTCGCCCTGCCAGAAGCGGCGGCGGCCGCGGCGGACGTACCAGTTGGACAGGTCGTCGACGAAGCCGGACAGCAGCTTGCCGGCGCGCTGGGTGTCGTACGCCTCGAAGGCGGCGTCGACCTCGCGGACCAGGGTGTTCAGCTCGGAGAGCACCCAGCGGTCCAGCTGCGGGCGGTCGGCCGGGGCCGGATCGGCCGCCGAGGGGGACCAGCCGGCGGTGCGGGCGTACAGGGCCTGGAAGGCGACGGTGTTCCAGTAGGTGAGGAGGGTCTTGCGGACCACCTCCTGGATGGTGCCGTGGCCGACCCGGCGGGCCGACCAGGGCGAACCGCCGGCGGCCATGAACCAGCGGACGGCGTCGGCGCCGTGCTGGTCCATCAGCGGGATCGGCTGCAGGATGTTGCCCAGGTGCTTGGACATCTTGCGGCCGTCCTCGGCCAGGATGTGGCCCAGGCAGACGACGTTCTCGTAGCTGTTCTTGTCGAACACCAGGGTGCCGACCGCCATCAGCGTGTAGAACCAGCCACGGGTCTGGTCGATCGCCTCGGAGATGAACTGCGCCGGGTAGCGCTTCTCGAACAGCTCCTTGTTCTGGTACGGGTAGCCGTACTGGGCGAAGGGCATCGAGCCCGAGTCGTACCAGGCGTCGATGACCTCGGGGACCCGGGTCGAGGCGCCGCCGCACTCGCGGCAGGCGAAGGTCACGTCGTCGATGTACGGGCGGTGCGGGTCGAGCTCGCTCTGGTCGGTGCCGGTGAGCTCGGAGAGCTCGGCCAGCGAGCCGACGCAGGTGAGGTGGCCCTCCTCGCAGCGCCAGATCGGCAGCGGGGTGCCCCAGTAGCGGTTACGGCTGAGCGCCCAGTCGATGTTGTTGTTCAGCCAGTCGCCGAAGCGGCCGTGCTTCACGTTCTCCGGGTACCAGTTGGTGGCCTCGTTCTCCCGGATCAGGGCGTCCTTGACCGCGGTGGTGCGGATGTACCAGGACGGCTGCGCGTAGTAGAGCAGCGCGGTGTGGCAGCGCCAGCAGTGCGGGTAGCTGTGCTCGTACGGGAGGTGGCGGAAGAGCAGGCCGCGCTCCTTGAGGTCCGCGACCAGGGCCTCGTCGGCCTTCTTGAAGAACTGGCCGCCGACCAGCGGGACCTCGGGGGCGAAGGTGCCGTCGGCGAGCACCGGGTTGACCACCGGCAGGCCGTACCTGCGGCAGGTCGCGAGGTCGTCCGCGCCGAAGGCGGGCGACTGGTGGACGATGCCGGTGCCGTCCTCGGTGGTGACGTAGTCGGCGTTGAGGACGTAGTGCGCGTTCTCGATCTCGACCAGGTCGAACGGGCGGCGGTAGGCCCAGCGCTCCATCTCGGCGCCGGTGAAGGACTCGCCGGTGGCCTCCCAGCCCTCGCCGAGGGCCTTGGCGAGCAGCGGCTCGGCGACGACCAGCTTCTCCTCGCCGTCGGTGGCCACCACGTAGGTGACCTCCGGGTGGACGGCGGCGGCGGTGTTGGAGACCAGGGTCCACGGGGTGGTGGTCCAGACCAGCAGCGCGGCCCGGCCGGCCAGCGGGCCGCTGGTCAGCGGGAAGCGGACGAAGACCGAGGGGTCGACGACGGTCTCGTAGCCCTGGGCCAGCTCGTGGTCGGACAGGCCGGTGCCGCAGCGCGGGCACCAGGGGGCGACCCGGTGGTCCTGGACCAGCAGGCCCTTGTCGAAGATCTGCTTGAGCGACCACCAGACGGACTGGACGTACGACGGGTCCATCGTCCGGTAGGCCTCGTCGAGGTCGACCCAGTACCCCATGCGGGTGGTCAGCTCGGTGAAGGCGTCGGTGTGGCGGGTCACCGACTCGCGGCACTTGGCGTTGAACTCGGCGATGCCGTACGCCTCGATGTCCTGCTTGCCGGAGAAGCCCAGCTCCTTCTCGACGGCGAGCTCGACCGGGAGGCCGTGGCAGTCCCAGCCGGCCTTGCGGGCGACGTGGTAGCCCTTCATCGTCCGGAAGCGGGGGAAGACGTCCTTGAAGACGCGGGCCTCGATGTGGTGGGCGCCGGGCATGCCGTTGGCGGTCGGCGGGCCCTCGTAGAAGACCCACTCGGGGCGGCCCTCGGACTGCTCCAGGCTGCGCTGGAAGATCTTGTTGTCCTGCCAGAACGACAGGATCTGGTGTTCGAGGGCGGGCAGGTCCACCTGTGCGGGGACGGAGTTGTAGGTGCTCATCGCGGGCGTCATACCTCCGGCGGATGTGAACGGGATCCGACGGAGGGACGAGACGGCGAGCCGCCCCGCGGTACCACCCTCCTTGGCCGCGGTGCTGCTGCGGCCCTCTTGTTTGGGCTTGCTGCCGGGTCTAGTGGGCCGGCCCGCGCGGTGGCGGGCGGCCGTTCTTCCGGCGGCTCCGGGGTGATCTTCCCGCCGTGCACACCCCCGGGCTCGCACCGTCCCCGGGTCGCTGGTGGCTGCGTACGTCGGTACTCGTCCCATCTGCGCCTTGCAGGGCCAGTGTATCGGCCGGGCGAGTCGGTTTGTCCAAATCGTTTTTCCCCGCGGTGGACGGCCGGGGCGCTCCGGGGCCGGCGGCGGTGGTGGTTAGGCGGGGGTGATCTGGGCACAAGTCTGGTCAGCGCGCGGGGCGTGGCGGCTGGGGCGGCTGCCTGGGTGGGATCATCATGGGGCGTCGGAATGTCATGTTGTGACCGGTTTTGATCGGGATTATCGTTCCGGCACTGGAGGCCGCCGGGAACCGGCGGCTCGATTCGTTCGTAGATGGGGTCGAAGCCATGGCTGAGAAGGCAACCGGCGCGGGTACCGCCACCAAGCGGGCACGCAAGGCCGTGGCGGCCGATCCAGGGGAGGGGACCGTGACCACTACCGCACGGCAGAAGAGCAGCACCGACACCGTCACCGTGCCGCGCGGCGCCGAGTCGGTGGACCCGGCCACGCTGCCGGTCCGGCCCGGCGAGGACCCGTGGACCACCGACGAGGTCCACGAGCTGCACACCGAGCTCATCAGCGAGCTGGAGCGGCTGCAGAACGAGATCGACGCCGCGGAGGCGGCCATCTCCGGCCTGATGCGTGACTCCAACGACGGAGCCGGTGACGACCAGGTGGACGCCGGTACGAAGAACATCTCGCGGGAGAGCGAGCTCGCGCTCGCCAACAACGCCCGGGACAGCCTCGCCCAGACCGAGCGGGCCCTGACCAGGCTGGAGGGCGTCGGCTTCGGCACCTGCGAGTCCTGCGGGCAGGCCATCGGGAAGGCCCGGATGCAGGCCTTCCCCCGGGCCACGCTCTGCGTGCAGTGCAAGGCCAAGCAGGAACGCCGCTGACGCGGCCGACCGGGGCGGCGCAGGGGGTCGGGCTTGCCGTACGCTCGACCCCGTAACGTCGCCTGAATCCTCGGGACACGTCCGGTTCGGAGGTGTCCGGTACGGCGACCAATGGGCCCACCCTCCCCCACCTCCAACCGGGGGAGCTCCACCGGCAGCGGAGCGGATCATCAGTACGCAAGGTTCCCCCCAGACGCGGGACGACGCCGTCCCGACCCCCGCCGAAGCCGTGGAGGTGGCCGTGGCCGAGTCCACCGAGCCCGCCGAGCCTGCTGGGCCCACCGAGGCGAGCGCCCCGGCCGCGGCGGAGGCGCCGAAGGGCCGTCGGCGGGTCGGCGTGCTGATGGTCGTCGCGCTGCTCGCCTTCCTGATCGACCTCGGCAGCAAGCTGCTGGTCGTGGCCCGGCTGGAGAACCACGCGGCGATCAAGGTGATCGGGGACGTCGTCACCTTCCAGGTCATCCGCAACTCCGGCGCCGCCTTCGGCATGGGGCAGGCGCTGACCGTCGTCTTCACGATGATCGCCTCGGCCGTCATCGTGGTGATCTGGCGGATCGCCCGCCGGCTGTACAGCCTGCCCTGGGCGATCGCGCTCGGGCTGCTGCTCGGCGGGGCCCTGGGCAACCTCACCGACCGGCTGTTCCGCTCGCCGGGCGTCTTCCGCGGGCACGTCGTCGACTTCATCTCCGTCCAGCACTTCGCGGTCTTCAACCTCGCCGACTCGGCGATCGTCTGCGGCGGAATCCTCGTCGTGCTGCTCTCCTTCCGGGGCAGCAACCCGGACGGCACCGTCCACCAGCAGGGCGGCAAGACCGAGTAGCAGGGGCCCCGGGCGGTCGGGCGGGCGGCGGAGGGCCGCGGTTCCGGCATACTCGTACGGGTGAGTACCGCAGCGCAGATCCGCAGCCTCCCCGTACCCGACGGCCTGGAGGGCGAGCGCCTCGACGCCGCCCTCGCCCGGATGTTCGGCTTCTCCCGGACGAAGGCCGCCGAGTTGGCCGCCGACGGCAAGGTGACGCTCGACGGCGCCGTGGCCGGAAAGTCGGACCGGGTGACCGCCGGCTCCTGGCTGGAGGTCGAGATCCCGGCCCCCGCCGCCCCCGTGCGGATCATCGCCGAGCCGGTCGAGGGCATGCGGATCATCCACGACGACGAGGACATCGTGCTCGTCGACAAGCCGGTCGGCGTCGCCGCCCACCCCAGCCCCGGCTGGACCGGCACCACCGTCATCGGCGGGCTCGCCGCGGCCGGCTACCGGATCTCCACCTCCGGCGCCGCCGAGCGCCAGGGCGTCGTGCACCGGCTGGACGTCGGCACCTCCGGGCTGATGGTCGTCGCCAAGTCCGAGCGCGCGTACACCGACCTCAAGCGGCAGTTCCACGACCGGATCACCGAGAAGCGCTACCACGCCCTCGTGCAGGGGCACCCGGACCCGCTGAGCGGCACCGTGGACGCGCCGATCGGGCGGCACCCCAGCTCGGACTGGAAGTGGGCCGTGACCAAGGACGGCAAGCCGTCCGTCACCCACTACGACCTGATCGAGGCCTACCGCTCGGCCTCGCTGCTCGACATCAAGCTGGAGACCGGGCGCACCCACCAGATCCGGGTCCACATGTCCGCGCTGCGCCACCCCTGCGTGGGCGACCTGACCTACGGCGCCGACCCGACGCTGGCCAAGCGGCTCGGGCTGACCCGGCAGTGGCTGCACGCCGTGTCGCTCGGCTTCGAGCACCCGGCGGACGGGCAGTGGGTCGAGTTCTCCAGCGAGTACTCGCCCGACCTGCGCAAGGCGCTCGACATCATCTCGTCGGAGAGCTGAGATGACGGCGGCCATCCGGACCGCGGCGGGCGCCGCGGACCTGGCGCTGGTGCGGGACGTGCGGCGCGAGGTGTTCATCGTCGAGCAGAACGTGCCGGAGGAGCTGGAGTACGACGAGTACGACGCGACCTCGGTGCACCTGCTGGCCGTGGCGGCGGACGGGACCGCGCTCGGGACCGGACGGCTGATCTTCGGGGAGCAGGCGCTGAAGCTCACCGGGGGTGTCGAGGGCAGGGTGCTGCTCGGACGCCTCGCGGTGGTGTCGGCGGCCCGGAGGACCGGGCTCGGGGCCCAGCTGGTGCGGGCGATCGAGGCGGCCGGGCTCGACCGCGGGGCCGTCGAGGTGGAACTGCACGCGCAGGTGCGGGCGCTGGGGTTCTACGAGCGGCTGGGGTACGCGGCCGAGGGCCCGGTGTACGAGGACGCGGGGATACCGCATCGGACGATGACGCGGGTGCTGTAGGGCGCGCCCTGTGGATCCCCGTACCCCTGGTGGGGTGCGGGGATCTCCGTCGTCCCGTGCCGTACCAGGGCGCAACGGGGTGAACGGGGCGGAAGCGGCGGCTTCGGCGGTGGCCTTATCGGACGCCTACCCGGGGGGCGGATACGATCAGCCCCCATGGAGTTCGGTGGGGCGTGGCGCCGGTGGCGCAGCCGGGGTACGACGGTGCGGCGCAGGGTGGTGGCCGGTGCGGTGGCCCTGGTGGTGGTGGCCGGGGTCGGTACGGCGACGGTGGCGTCCGGCGGTGAGCCGGCGGTCCATCAGGAGGACCGTTTCCTCGCCATGCCGGAGACCCCCGGCAGTGACCAGCAGGTCCAGGTGGACACCTCCTTCTTCACCACCGGCAGCACCCCGCGCCCGGCGGTCCTGCTCGCGCACGGCTTCGGCGGTTCCAAGGACGGCGAGCGCGAACGCGCCCAGCAGCTGGCCCGGCAGGGCTACGCGGTGCTGACCTGGTCGGCACGCGGCTTCGGGCACTCGGGCGGGAAGATCGGCCTCAACGCGCCCGACCGCGAGGTCGAGGACGTCAAGCACCTGGTGGACTGGCTGGCCCAGCGGCCCGAGGTGCAGCTCGACGGGCCCGGCGACCCCAGGGTCGGCATCACCGGTGCCTCGTACGGCGGCGCCGTCTCGCTGCTGGCCTCCGCGTACGACCACCGGATCGACGCGGTGGCCACCCAGATCACCTGGTGGAACCTCGCCGACGCGCTGTTCCCGCAGGGCGTGCAGGGCTCGGGCGCCGTCGACGGCGTGTTCAAGAAGCTCTGGGCCGGGATCTTCTTCACCACCGGCGCGGCCGGCGACCTCGGGCCCTCCGGCGGCGCGCCGCGCGGCGGCGGGGCCGGGCAGGGCGGGCCGGGGCAGGGCGGCGACGCCGCGGGCGGGCCGGTCGGCTGCGGGCGGTTCCTGGAGTCGCTCTGCCAGATGTACGACCGGGTCGCCACCGCCGGGCACGCCGACCCGGAGGCCGTCGCGCTGCTGGACCGCTCCAGCCCGTCCTCGGTGGCCGCGCAGCTCAAGGCGCCCACCCTGGTCGTGCAGGGCCAGCAGGACTCGCTGTTCCCGCTCGACCAGGGCGACCGGATCGCCCGGGCCGTCGCGGCCAACGGGGCGCCCGTCTCGGTGGACTGGTTCGCCGGCGGGCACGACGGCGGCACCGACACCAGCGCCCGGGTCGACGACCGGGTGACCGCCTGGTTCGACCGCTACCTGAAGGGGCAGGGCGACGACACCGGCCCCGCGTTCCGGGTCACCCGCACCGGGGGCGTCGACTCCACCGGCTTCCAGGCCGTGCTGCGCGGCGCCTCCGCCGACCGCTACCCGGGCCTGGGAGGAACCGGCTCCCACGGTGTCGAACTGGCCGGCGGTGAGCAGACCATCGCCAACCCGCCCGGCGGGGCTCCGCCCGGGATCTCGACGCTGCCCGGGATCGGCGCGCTCAGCCAGGCCGCCTCGCTGGGCGCCGGGCTGTCGCTCGACTTCCCCGGCCAGCACGCCGCCTTCGACTCCGCGCCGCTGGACCAGCCGCTGCACCTGACCGGGCAGCCCACCGTGCCCGTCCAGGTGCGCGCCGACCGGCCGGACGCGGTGCTCTTCGCCAAGCTGTACGACGTGGGCCCGGACGGCAAGGCCGTGCTCCCGCAGCAGCTCGCCGCCCCGCTGCGGGTCACCGGCGCCGACGCGGGCCGCACCGTCACGGTCGCGCTGCCCGCCGTCGACCACACCTTCGCCGCCGGGCACCGGCTGCGGCTCGTCCTGGCCGCCACCGACCTCGCGTACGCCTCGCCCGTCGAGCCCGCCACCTACCGGGTCGCGCCGGCCGGGGCGCTCACCGTGCCGACCGACGACGAACTCGTCACCGAGGCCACGCCGCTGCCCGCGCGCACCTGGCTGCTGCCGCTGGCGGCCGTCGTGGTGGCGCTCGGCCTGGTGCTGTCGCCCCGGCTGCTGCGCCGCCGTCGGCGGGGGGCGGGCGACGGGCCGGCGTACGATCCGGCGCTGGCCGGGGTGCCGTTGCAGATCACCGGCCTGAGCAAGCGCTACAAGGGCGCTCAGGACCGTTACGCCGTGCGGGAGTTGGGCTTCCGGGTGGAGCAGGGGCAGGTGCTCGGCCTGCTCGGGCCCAACGGCGCCGGCAAGACCACCACGCTGCGGATGCTGATGGGCCTGATCCGGCCCGACGCGGGCGAGATCCGGATCTTCGGCCACCTGGTGCGCCCCGGCGCACCGGTGCTCTCCCGGGTCGGCGCCTTCGTCGAGGGCGCGGGCTTCCTGCCGCACCTCACCGGCCGGGCCAACCTGCGGCTGTACTGGCAGGCCACCGGTCGGCCGGAGGCGGACGCCCGCTTCGACGAGGCGCTGGCCATCGCCGGTCTCGGCGAGGCGCTCGACCGCGCGGTGCGGACCTACTCGCAGGGCATGCGCCAGCGGCTCGCCATCGCCCAGGCCATGCTCGGGATGCCGGACCTGCTGATCCTCGACGAGCCGACCAACGGGCTCGACCCGCCGCAGATCCGCGAGATGCGCGAGGTGATGATCCGGTACGCCGCCGCCGGCCGTACCGTCATCGTCTCCAGCCACCTGCTCGCCGAGGTCGAGCAGAGCTGCACGGACCTGGTGGTGATGGACCGCGGGCGGCTGATCACCACCGGAGCCGTCGGTGAGATCGTCGGTGCGGGCGAGCTGCTGTTCCTCGGCGTGCCCGCCGGGTACGAGCCCGGGTCGGTCGTCGAGAAGGTGGGCGCGCTGGCCGGGGTCGGGTCGGCGGAGGCCGTCGAGGGCGGGCTGCTGGTGCGCCTGGACGGGCTGGCGGCGCACGAACTGCTGGCCGAACTGGTGCGCCTCGGCGTGCCGGTGGAGAGCGCCGGGCCGCAGCGGCGGCTGGAGGACGCGTTCCTGTCGTTGATCGGAGGTGCGGCGTGAGCAGTGGCGTGAGTGGTGGGGCGAGCGGTGACGTGAGCAGCGATGTGAGCAGTGGCGCGAGCGGCGTCGTGTCGGCGGACCACGCCGAGGGGTACCGGGCGGGCCGGACGCTGCCGCTGCGGGTGGAGGCGATGCGCCAACTGCGGCGCCGCCGCACCCTGGTGATCGGCGCGGTGCTGGCCGCCCTGCCGTTCGTGATGCTGGCCGCGTTCCAGATCGGCGGCACCCCGAGCCGCCCCGACCGGACCACCTTCATCGACCTGGCCACCGCGTCCGGGCCCAACTTCGCCGCCACCATGCTGTTCGTGGGCACCGGCTTCCTGCTGGTCATCCCGGTGGCGCTGTTCTGCGGCGACACGGTCGCCTCCGAGGCGAGCTGGTCCTCGCTGCGCTACCTGCTGGCCGCGCCGGTGCCCCGGGCCCGGCTGCTGGCCCGCAAGTTCGCGGTCGGGCTGGCGTTCTCGGCGGTGGCGGTGGTGATGCTGCCGCTGATCGGGTTGGTCGTCGGCACCGCCGCGTACGGCTGGGGGGACCTCAAGCTGCCCACCGGGGCCAGCCTTTCGGCCGGGGAGGCGCTGCCCCGGCTGGCCGTCGCGGCGGCCTACGTGTTCCTCGCCGAGATCGTGATCGCCGCGCTGGCGTTCTGGCTCTCCACGGCGACGGACGCGCCGCTGGGCGCCGTCGGCGGGGCGGTGTTCGCGTCGATCATCACCGGGGTGCTGGACGCCGTCACGGCGCTGGGGGGCCTGCGGGAGTGGCTGCCCGCGCACTGGCAGTACGCCTGGGCGGACGCCCTGCAGCCGCAGTTGGAGTGGGGCGGCATGGTGCAGGGCGTCTCGCTGTCGCTGTCGTACGCGGCGGTGCTGCTCGCGCTGGCGTTCCGGGGGTTCGCGCGCAAGGACGTGGTGTCGTAGGGCCGTCGTGCTGCGGGCCCGCCGCGTGGGTGCGGCGGGCCCGGGGCGGGTGACAGGGGTGGATGTCCGGGGTGGGGCCCGGGGTGGGGTCAGGCGATCGGGGCGTTCGCGCGCTCGATCCGCTGGGTGCCGGTGCGGGTGCGGTAGGAGCGGGTCCAGCTGCTGGTCGCGTCCTTGCGGGTGCGGTCGGAGAGGACGTAGTAGTCCATCTGCGTCTGCTCGGGCGTGATGTCCAGGATCCCGTAGCCGTGCGAGTCCAGGTCGACCCACTTGACGTGCGGGTTGGCCGTCCTGATCGCGGTGCCGGCCGCCAGCGAGACGGTCTGCGGGGCGACCTTCAGCAGGTCGTCGACGTTGTCGGAGGTCACCGAGGTGACCACGAACTCGGTGGCGACACTGCCGGACAGCGGGTAGGTGGCGGCCTCGTTCGGGACGTCGGCGGCCCAGGCGGAGTGGATGTCGCCGGTCAGGAAGACGGTGTTGGTGATGCCGTTCGCCTTGAGGTGGCCGAGCAGCTCGCGGCGGTCGTGGGTGTAGCCGTCCCACTGGTCGGGGTTGACCGCCACGCCCTCGCCGGGCAGGCCGAGCAGCTTGGCCAGCGGGCGCAGCAGGTAGTCGGGCAGCGAGAGGAAGGCGACCGGGGAGATCATCACCTCGTTGCCGATCAGCCGCCAGGTGGTGTCGGAGGCGGACAACCCGGCCTTGAGCCAGTCCAGTTGGGCGCGGCCGGTGAGGGTGCGGTCGGCCGAGTCGACGGCACCGCTGCCCGTCTTCGCCTGCTGGGAGCGGAACGAGCGCTGGTCCATCAGGTGCAGGTCGGCGAGCTTGCCGTAGCGCAGGCGGCGGTAGGTGGTGCCGGCGATCGAGGGCCGGACCGGCATCCACTCGAAGTAGGCCTGCTTGGCGGCGGCCATCCGGTCGGCCCAGGCGCCCTCGGTGCCCGGGGTGTGGTTCTCGGCGCCGCCGGACCAGGCGTCGTTGGCGAACTCGTGGTCGTCCCAGATCGCGATGGTCGGGAGCTTGGCGTGCAGGGCCTGGAGGTCGTCGTCGGTCTTGTACTGGCCGTGCCTGGTGCGGTAGTCGGCGAGGGTGAGGATCTCGTGGGTGGGGGCGTGCGGGCGCACGACCGTGCCGCGGGCGCAGAACTCGCCGGTCTTGTACTCGTAGATGTAGTCGCCGAGGAAGAGGAAGGCGTCCAGGTCGCCGCGGGCGGCGAGGTGGCGGTAGGCGGAGAAGTAGCCGCCCTCCCAGTTGGCGCAGGAGGCGACGCCGAACCGCAGCCGGGAGAGGGCGGCGTCGGTGGCGGGGGTGGTGCGGGTGCGGCCGGTGGGGGAGGCGGCGGTGCCGGTACCGGCGGTGGCGGTGGCGGTGAAGCGGTACCAGTAGGGGGTGTCCGGGGTCAGGCCGCGGACGTCGGCCTTGACGGTGTGGTCGGCGACGGCGGTGGCGGTCACCGTGCCGCTCGCGACGACGCGGGTGAAGGCCTGGTCGGCGGCCAGCTCCCAGCGGACCTCGGTGTCGGGGCCGAGGCCCGAGCCGGGGACGGCCTCGGGGCGGGGCGTCACCCTGGTCCAGAGCAGGACGCCGTCGGGGAGGGGGTCGCCGGAGGCTATGCCGTGCAGGAAGCGGGGGGCGGCTTCGGGGGTTCCGGGGGCCTGGGCGGCTCCGGCGGCCTGGGCCGGCTCGGCGGCTTCGGCGGGGGTGGGGAGGGCGATCGGGAGGGCGGCGGTCGCGCCGGCGGCCAGCGCGCCGGCCTTCAGGACCTGGCGGCGGCGCGGGTGGGCGGGGGTCATGTCATGGACAAGATCGTTCACGTCCGGAAGGTTACCCGCTAGTAAAGCGTAGGTAAATCAGGTGACCTGACGACCCGTCGTGGAGGGGAAAGGGGCTGCGGTTCGGCGCGGGCGGGCCGGGGAAGTCGGGGCGGGCCGGCCGGGGAAGTCGGGTCGCCGGATCATGCGGGATCATGGGGGAGTACCCGCCCTCAGCTGCCGAAGGACCCCGACCGTGGCCCAGATCGTCCTCTTCCACTCCGCCCTCGGGCTGCGCCCCGCCGTCCACGCCGCCGCCGACCGGCTGCGCGCCGCCGGGCACACCGTGCACACCCCGGACCTGTACGACGGGCGGACCTTCGACGACATCGAGGCCGGACTGGCGTACCAGGAGGAGGTCGGCGGCAGCGAGGAACTGCTGCGCCGGGCCGTCACCGCCGCCGCTCCGCTGTCGGACGGCGGCCTGGTCTACGCGGGCTTCTCGCTCGGCGGCTCGCTCGCGCAGAACCTCGCCCTCGCCGACGACAAGGCCCGCGGCCTGCTGCTCCTGCACGGCACCTCCGACCTGCGCGAGGACGCGGCCACCGAGATCCCGGTGCAACTGCACGTCGCCGAGCCGGACCCGTTCGAGACCGAGGACTGGCTGAACGCCTGGTACCTGGGGATGCGGCGGGCCGGGGCCGACGTCGAGGTTCACCGCTACCGGGGCGCCGGGCACCTGTTCACCGACACCGAGCTGGCCGACTGCGACGCCGAGGCGGCGGAGCGGGCCTGGGCCATCGCGCTGGACTTCCTCGGCGAGCTGGATTCCTGACCGGGAGGTGAGGGGGTCGTCGGGGCGGCCGGTCAGCCGGCGAGCCCCGGCACCACCAGGCCGGACTCGTACGCGATCACCACGGCGTGGGTCCGGTTCTGCGCGCCGAGCTTGGTCAGCACGTTCCCGACGTGCGTCTTCACCGTCTCCAGGCTCACCCTGAGCGACTCCGCGATCTCCGGGTTGGACTGGCCCGTGGCCATCGACCGCAGCACCTCCTCCTCCCGCACCGTCAACGCCGCCCGGGGCAGCGCCTCGGCGGAGTCCAGCGGGCGGGCGGAGACCATCCGGCGCAGCGCCGCCGGGAAGAGGATCGCCTCCCCGGCCGCCGCCACCCGCACCGCCTCCGCGATCTGCCGTACCGGAAGCCGCTTCAGCACGAACCCGCTCGCCCCCGCGCTGAGCGCGGCGGTGACGTAGCCGTCGTTCTCGAAGGTGGTGATCACCACGACCTTCGGCGGCGCGGCCGACTCGGCCAGCAGCTGCCGGGTGGCCTCGATCCCGTTGCGGCGCGGCATCCGTACGTCCATCAGGACCACGTCCGGCCGCAGCCGCTGCGCCTGGTCGACCGCGTCGACGCCGTCGGACGCCTCCCCGACCACCGTGATCCCCGGCTGCACCGCGAGCAGGGTGCGCAGGCCGCTGCGGGTCACCTCGTCGTCGTCCGCGATCAGGAGGGTGACGGGGGCGTTGCCCGGGGCGTCGGTGGGGTCCGGGCCGGTCATGCCGACAACCGCACGGGCAACTGCACGGCCAGCCGCCAGGCCTGGGGCCCGTCCGGCCCGGCCTCGATCTCGCCGTGCAGCAGCCGGACCCGCTCGGCCAGGCCCGGCAGGCCGTGGCCGGACGTCGGGAAGGCGCCCTGGCGCGGACCCGTCCCGGTCCGGTTGACCACGCTGAGCTCCAGGGTGTCCGGCCCGGCCGCCACCCGGACCTCGATCGGGCCGCCGGCTCCGTGCCGCAGCGCGTTCGTCAGCCCCTCCTGGAGGATCCGGTACGCCGCTCGGGAGAGCGTCCCCTGCACCTGCGCCAGCTCGCCGGACAGCTCCGGCTCCACCACCGCGCCGGCGTGCCGCAACCGGTCCAGCAGCTCGGGCAGGTCGGCCAAGGTCCGGGCCGGGGCCGCCCCCGATTCCTCCTCGCGCAGCGCACCCAGCACGTAGTCCAGGTCCTCCAGGGCGGCCCGGGTCGACTCCTCGATGCTGCGCATGGCGGCCCGCGCCGCCACCGGGTCGGCGGAGAGCACCTCGCCCGCCACCGCCGCCTGGATCGTGGCCGCCGTCAGGGTGTGCCCGATCGAGTCGTGCAACTCGTGCGCCAGCCGGTTGCGTTCGGCCAGCCGGCGCTCCCGCTCCGCCGCCATCGCCAGCCGCTCGGCCGCCGACGGCCCCAGCAGCTTCGGGGCCAGACCGCGCAGGGCGCTCGCCACCGCCGCGCACACCACCGGCGCCAGCAGCAGGCAGGCCGCCGCCACCACCCAGCTCCAGACGCCCGTCACCTGCACCGACCGGTCGGGCCAGCTCAGCCGGGCATCACCGGAGACCCAGCCGCCCGGCAGGGCCACGGCCGCGCCGAGCAGGACGAGGCTCACCAGGCCCCCCACCCAGCCCAGCGCCACGTGCAGCAGCAGCCACAGCGGGGTGCGCCAGCGGTCGGTGCCGGGGGTGTCCGCCGCCCGGGTGTCGGACACCGGATCCGGCAGCGGCACCCGCAGCAGCCGGCGGGCGCCGCCGATCAGCACCCGCCGGGTGGTGCGGGCCAGCCCGACCACGGCGAGCAGCGCCGCCCAGGCCAGCAGGGTGAGCACCGCCCGTGCGAGGTAGGGGCCGGACGGCCAGGCCATCATCGGCAGCATCGCGAACGGCAGCAGCGGCAGGCTCGCCAGCGCGCCGAGGAAGGCGAACAGCACACCCGAGTACGTGGAGCCGCGCAGCAGCGGCCGGATTCCCCTGATCATGATCACCAGTATTGCGGCGCAGCTCGTGGGGGTCCTCCCCCGATCGGGGGAGCGTTCGTTCCGGCCTTCCGGCCTCGGTCCTTCCGGCCTCGGCGTTTCTGCTCCGGCGGGAAAGCTACGGCGAGGCGGCCCCGGAGGCATCGGCGCGGCCCCGGGTGAGCAGGCGGGTCGTGCTGCCGTCGTCCTCCGTGATGTCGCGGACGTGCCGGAAGCCGATCCTGCCCAGCAACGCCAGCGAAGCGAGGTTGGCGTCGGCGACCGTCGCGTGCACCTCGGCCAGCCCCAGGGCGGTGAAGCCGTAGTCGACGATCGCGGCCGCCAGTTCGGTGCCCAGGCCGCGGCCCCACGCCTCCGGGGCCAGCGCGTAGACGATCTCGAAGCCCTCGACCACGGTGGTGGGCTTGATCTCGGCGTGCCCGACGAGGCGGCCGTCGTGCCGCACGGCCCAGACGTCGAACCGGTTCGAGGCGTAGACCTGGGTGAAGACGCGGCCGAACAGGGCCCGGTCCTCGGCCTCGGACTGCGGGCCGTCGCCCATCCACCGGGACACCTGCCGGTTCTGGAACAGCGCCACGAAGTCCTCTTCGTCCGCGAGGACGTAGGGGTCGAGCAGCAGGCGCTCGGTACGCAGGGTCGGGGTCATGTCGGGCGACGGTACGGGGGCCGTCGCCCGCCCGGCAAGCGGCTTTCGGGAGGTTGGAGCACCGGTGGCGATCGCGGTCGAACGGGTGTCGGGGGCGGCGTCGTGGGGATCACATCGCGGGCTCCGAACGGACGGATATCATCCGGGAATGGTCAACCTTCGCACCCGCACGGTGGTTTTCGATCTCGACGGCACGCTCTGCTTCGACGGGCGGACGATCGACGGTCGGATCCTGACGGCGATCGGGGAGTGCGAGCGGGCCGGGTACCGGGTGGTCTTCGCGTCGGCCAGGCCGGTTCGGGACATGCTGCCGGTGCTCGACGGCGCCTTCCCGGCCGCGATGCTGATCGGCGGGAACGGGAGCCTGGTGTCGGTCGACGGGCAGGTGCGGGCCCGGGCCGTGTTCGAACCGGCGGTGCTGGGCGGGCTGATGGCGGCGGTCGCGCGCTACGAGGCGGGCTATCTCGCGGACGGGCCCTGGGACTACGCGTACACCGGGCCGGTGGACCACCCGATCCGGGGCCGCGTCGACCAGGGCGGCCTGGCGAGCCGGGTGGAGCTGGCCGAGCTGCCCGAGGTGGTGAAGTTCCTGGTCGTCGAGGCGTCGGACATGGCGGAACTCGCCGAGGCCGGCCGGGGGCTCGGGCTGATGGTGAACCACCACCTCGACGAGGCGATCATCGACTTCGCGCCCGGTTCCACGACGAAGTGGGAGGCCCTGACGTCGATGGGCATCGGCGCGTACGCGGCCTTCGGCAACGACATCAACGACTTCGACCTGTTGCGCAACGCCGAGCGGGCGGTGCGGGTCGGCACGCATTCCGGGCTGGACGGCGTCGCCCACGTCAGCGTCGCGGCCGAACCGGAGGCGGTGGCGGCCGAGATCGCGCTGCTGGCGCGGACGGCCGAGGACCGGTAGGGCGCCGGGGTGCCTGCCGCCACAGGTGCCTGATCCGGGCGGCCGCCTTCTGAACCAGCCTTGATCTCAAGGGCGGTTGAGGTTCTACGGTGGCCGTGTTCCGGTGATCGCTCGAAGGGGGCGAATGGACATGGCAGTCCGGGAGTACTCGCAGGAGGAGCTGGCCGCCCAGCCCATCGGCGCGTGGAGCGGTGAGGCGTGCCGGCGGGTGGTCGGGGCCCTCCGTGCGCAGTTGGCGGTGGAGGACCTCACGCAGCCGCACTGGTGGACGCTCAACCACGTGGCCGGAGATCCGGGCCGGTGGACCCGGGCGGCGTTGGTCGAGCGGCTGGCGAGGTACGAGGACCTCGGGATCGACTTCGGCGGCGTCTTCGACGACCTCGTCGCCCGGGGGTGGCTGACGGAGGAGGCGGGGGCCATGACGCTGACCGAGGCGGGGGAGGCCGGCCGCCTCCGGGCGCGGGAGCGCAATCTGCGGGTGCACCGGCAGACGCACGAGGGCATCGGCGCGGCCGAGTTCGCGACCACGATCGACGTCCTGCGTCGGATGGTCGCCAACCTGGGGGGCGACGGGAACCTGCCCGACTGAAGGGTGTCGAGGTGGCCGCAGCGCGGGAAGTCGGGTAGGTCGACTTCCTGCGCTGCTCTCATGTGACGCAGGTCACGTCGAACGCAGAACCTGCGCGCGGTCGCGGGCGTCTGGCTGGTGTGAGATCACGCAGGAGAGCACTGGACGAGCTGGACGAGGAACGCCTCGTCCGGCTGATCGCCAGAAGTGACCGCGCGGCGTTCGACGAGCTGTACCGGCGCACGTCGCCGTGGCTGGCGGTGCGGTTGCGCCGTCGCTGCGCGGACGAGCAGATCGTCGCCGAGGTCATGCAGGAGACCTATCTGGCGGTGTGGCGCGCGGCCGGCGCGTTCGCCGGGAGCGCCGTCGGCGGGACGGCCGTCGGGTGGCTGTGGACGATCGCGGCGCGCCGCCTCGTCGACGCCTTCCGCCGTCGTGCCCACCACGCCGAACCGCCGGCCGCCGCCGCCGAGCGGGCCGTGGTGCCCGCGGCGGAGGAGGAGGCGCTCGCCGGGACCGTCGGCGGCGACGTGGGCGACGCCCTGCGGCGGCTGGCGCCGGAACTCCGAGACGTACTACAGGCGACGGTGCTCGACGGGCTCTCCGTCCGGGAGACCGCCGTCCTGCTCAGACTGCCCGAAGGCACGGTCAAGACCCGTGCCCGCCGGGCCCGGATCGCGATGCGGGAGGCGCTGGCATGAACGCGGAACACGCGTCGAGGCGGCTGATCGACGACTACGCGCGTGGTGACACGGCGATGGCCGCGGACACGGTGTGGGCGCTGGAGGCCCACCTGGAGACGTGCGCGCCGTGCCGGAGCCTGCTGGCGGCCTCCGTGGCCACCGAGGCGCCCGGCGTCGCCGCGCTCGTCGACACCGTCCGGGCCGGTCTGGACGCGCAGTTGGGCGTGTCCGTCGGGGCGCCCCGGCGGCGGCACCGCCCGACGTGGGTGTCGGCCTGGCTGACACCGGCCATGACCCCGTGGCTGGCGATGACCGCCGTCGTCACCCTGGTGGCGCTGCTGCTGGACGTGGCCGCGCCGGCGAAGGTCTTCGGCGGCGCCTCGATGGTGGCGCTGATCGCGCCCGTGCTGCCGCTGTGCGGTGTCGCCGCATCGTGGTCGCGCGGTCTGGACCCGGCGTACGAACTGACCGCCTCGACCGCCCGGGCCGGCCTGGCCCTGCTGCTCAGGCGCACCACCGCGGTCCTCGTGGTGGTCGTGCCCGGGCTCCTGCTGGGGGGATGGCTGACCGGGAACACGACGGTCGCGCAGTGGCTGCTGCCCTCTCTGGCCTTCACCTCCACCGCCCTGGCGCTGGGCAGCGTGGTCGGCGTGACCCGCGCCGCCGTGGGGCTGGTGGCCGCGTGGGGCGCCGCCGTCGTGGTGCCCGCGTTCGTCACCGGCCGCATCCCCGCCGTCCTCGAACTCGCCCTGCACCGCGACCAGTTGCCCGTGTGGGGGCTGCTCCTCGCGCTCGGCATCTGCGCCGTGATCACCCGCAGGGACGCGTACTCAACGCTGTGAAACCCATGTCCACCCTGGAAAGGGACCATCGCATGACGTATACGGCGAGCGCGGCCGACACCGCGCCGAAGACCTACGCCTGGGAGATCCGGGCCAGCGGCCTGAGGGTGCGCGTCGGACGGAGCAAGATGGCCGTCGACGGGCTCGACCTGTCCCTGGGCATCGGCGCCCACGGGCTCCTCGGGCCCAACGGGGCGGGCAAGACCACCCTGATCCGGACGCTGGCCACCGTGCTGCGCCCCACCGAGGGCGAACTGGAGATGCTCGGCACCTCCCTGGGGGGCAGGGTGGGCGACCACCGGGCCCTGCGCCGCCAGATCGGCTACCTGCCGCAGGACTTCGGCTACTACAAGCGCTTCACGGTGCGCGAGTTCGTCGAGTACATGGCCTGGCTGAAGGAGGTGCCGAAGGCGGACATCCCCGGGGCCGTGCAACGGGCCGTGGAACGGGTGGGCCTGGCGGACCGCGCCGACCACCGGATGAAGACCCTGTCCGGCGGCATGGTGCGGCGGGCCGGCATCGCCCAGGCCATCGTCAACTCCCCCGCGGTGCTGCTGCTGGACGAGCCGACGGCCGGCCTGGACCCGGCGCAGCGGCTGCGCTTCCGCGAGCTGTTGCAGGACCTGGGCCGCGACACCTGCGTGGTCGTCTCCACCCACCTGGTCGAGGACGTCGCGGCCGCCTGCTCCGACGTGGTGCTGTTCGCCGACGGCCGCCTCGTCTTCCAGGGCACGCCGGACGAGTTGGGTGCGGCAGGCAGCCCCGACCACCCGGGCGACAGCCCCCTGGAGCGCGGCTACTCGGCGCTGCTCCGCAACTCCGGGCAGCAGGGGAGCGCCTGGTGAACGGACGTGTGCTGCGAACCGAACTGAAGCGCTCCGCCGCCCCGTGGGCCGGAGTCGTCGTCCTGGGCGGCAGCCTGGCGGTCTTCTTCCCGTTCGACGCGTTCTGGTGGCACGGCACCGCGGGGTGGACGGCCCAGTGGACCACCATGGCCATGTGGACCCGGTCCCTGTTGTCCTTCTGGTGGCCGTTCGTGGTCGGCATCGGGGCGGTGTACGGGCTGCGCGAACCCCGCTCGGGGATGACCGAGCTGCTGTCGACCACGCCGCTGCCGGCCTGGCGCCGTGCGGCGCTGCCGACCGGTGCGATCGCGCTCGCGCTGGCGGCGGGCTTCGGCCTGCTCGTCCTGGCGGGCGGAATCCAGGTGGCGCTCGGTCCGACCACCTACACCCCCCTCGGGTGGCTGCCGATCTCACTGGTGGCGGTACTGGCCCTGGTCGCGGGCGCCGTGTTCGGCATGGGTGTCGCGCGGGCGCTGCCCTCCGTCCTCACCCCGCCGGCGCTGGTGGTGGTCGTCCTCGTGGCGACGGGCCTGCTCCTGCGCGTGAACAGTGAAGGGGCGGTACCGACGGGCAGGGTGTCGAACCGCTTCGCCCAGCTGAACCCGGCGACCGCGGAGCCGCGGCAGATGCTGCTGACCCTGGCCGGCTCCGTCCACCTCGGCCAGACGCTCTGGCTGCTCGGCCTGCTCGCCACCGGCTTCGCGCTGCTGGTGGCCGTGACCCGCCGGGCCCGGCTGCTCGCGGTGACTCCCGTCCTGGCCGGCCTGGCCCTGGCCCTGCTGGTCATCCCGGCCGCTGCGCGCGACACCTACGTCGTCGACAAGGCCGCCGCGACGCTGGTGTGCGACGGGCCGGTGTGCGTGACGCAGGCGAGCCGTTCGCGCCTGGCCGAGCTCGCGTTGCGCAGCAAGGACGCGATGCGCGTGCTGCACGACGTCCTGGGCGACAAGGCGCCGACCTCGGTGCGCGAGGACACCGCGCTGCACGAGCTCGCCGAGGCGCGCGAACTCTCCGCAGACGTGCTGCTGGTCGACTTCAACGATCGGATGCTCGCCGACGCGACAGGTGAGAAGCTGACCCGCGCGCTGATCGGCAGGGGCCTGGCACCGAGCTGCTACCCGGACAACGACCGGGAGGGCGGGGGGAGCTACGACGTCCTCGGCCAGAGCCTCGCCGTGAGCTGGGCCCTCCACGACCCCCAGCTCCAACCGCTGAAGGAGAAGGGCACCGACGCGTACGCGATCAAGCTCTGGGCGGAGGCCGACGCCGCGTGGCAGAAGCTGATGGCGCTGCCACCGGCCGAGCAGCGCTCGCAGATCGTCGAGCTGCACGCCGCCGCCCTCTCCTGCGCGGGGTACAAGCAGATGCAGAAGCTGGCCGGGGAGGCGTCGCAGTGAGGTGGCTGATGCTGTACGCGCGTTCACGGCAGGTGCCCACGTCGGCCGCCGCGGTCACGTTCATCGCGCTGGTGGTGTGGGCCTTCAACCGGGGCGGCGGTACGGGTGCGGCGGATGCGGCGGACTCGATCAACCCGGTCGCGTACTTCGTGCTCGCCGCGGGCGTGGCGGCCGGCTCCGTCGGGCTCGGCGGGCAGGACCCCGCACTGGACAGGACGGCCGCGATCCGGTGGGCGCCCCGCCGGGCGGCGCACGCGCTGCTGATCGGCGCGGTCGCCGGTGCGGCGCTGCTGGCGGTCCAGGCGGCGGGGCCGAAGTTCGCCCCCACCGAGGTCGTCGTCCGGGACAGCGCGGGCCTGGTCGGCCTGGCCGGGCTCGGGGTGGTGCTGTGCGGGGCGCACCTCGCCTGGACCCTGCCGACCGGCTGGCTCGCGATCACCGTCCTCGTCCCGCCGATGCCGCCCAACGTCGTGGGGAAGTCGCTCGGCTGGATGGTCTACCCGGCCGGCACGGAGGCGTCCACCTGGGCCGCGGTGGCCTTGCTGGTGACCGGCGCCGGGGCCTACGCCCTGGCGGGACCGCGCAGGTAACGGGCCCGCCCCGCGCTCCGCTTCCCCTCGGCGAGTCGGGGGAGCGGAGCGCGGGGCGTTCTGCCGCGGACCGTCAGTCGCGGCTGCCCAGGGTGTCGTGCGAGACCTGCCAGAGCAGGGCGGCCGCCTCGGGGTCGAGGGCGTAGTCGGCGACGCCGCTGCGGGCGCTGAGTTCGCCGCGGACGGCTTCGTTGCAGTCCTCGAAGTAGCGGCCGCTGACGCCCGCCAGCAGCGGTGAGGCCGCGAGCAGGACGGAGGTCGCCGCGCCCTGCTCGGTGGTCTTCCACAGCAGCTCTGCGCCGTTGGCGGCCTGGGCGCGCAGCCGGTCGAGCTCCTCCTCGGAGACGTGGCGCTGGAGGGCGGTCCGGATGCCGCCGGGCATCAGGGCGTTGACGGTGATGCCGTCCGCCGCCCAGCGCTTGGCGGCCTCGACCGCGAACAGGACGTTGGCGGTCTTGGACTGGCCGTAGGCGGACCAGGGCTCGTAGGCGCGCTCGCGGAAGTGGATGTCCTCGAAGACGACCGGGGAGCGGTGGTGGGCGCTGGAGCTGACGGACACCACGCGGGCGCCGCCGTCCCGGGCCAGGGCCGCGTGCAGGCCGGTGGCCAGCGCGAAGTGCCCGAGGTGGTTGGTGGCGAACTGGAGCTCCCAGCCCTCCGGCGTGCGGAGCTCGGGCGAGGCCATCACGCCGGCGTTGTTGACCAGGATGTGCAGGGGCCCGTCCCAGGCGGCGACGAACGCGGCGACGGAGGCTTGGTCGGCGAGGTCCAGCGGCGCGACCCGGACGTCCTTGTTGCCGGTGGTCGCGGTGATGTCCTCGGCGGTGCGGGCGCCGGCGTCGAGGTTGCGGACCGCGAGGGTGACCTGCGCGCCCGCCGAGGCGAGGGCGCGTGCGGTCTCGACGCCGATGCCGGAGGCGCCGCCGGTGACGACGGCGCGGCGGCCGGTCAGGTCGGTGCCGGAGACGACCTCGGCGGCGGTGGACTCGGCGCCGAAGGGGGTGGTGAGGCGCGGGGTGTTGGCGTTCATGATCTTCCCGTCTGGCTGGGTGACCGGAGCTGGGGGTGCGCGGGAGGGGGCGGCCGGTAGAGTGGAAACCGGAGGGCCCTCCGCATGTCTCCAGGCTAAGCGGAGCATCCTCCGTTTGCAACCCGAGGAGGACCAGCCGTGACCACCGCCGACCCCCGGCCGCTGCGCGCCGACGCGCGCCGCAACCGCGACCGACTGATCGAAGTGGCCGCGCGGGCCTTCGCCCAGGACGGGCCGGACGCGACGCTCGGGGCGATCGCCAAGGAGGCCGGCGTGGGCATCGGCACCCTCTACCGGCACTTCGCCACCCGCGAGGAACTCGTCGAGGCGGTCTACCGCAGCGAACTCGCCAAGCTGTGCGACTCCGCCGCGGAACTGCTGGACGGCAGGGGGCCCGACGCCGCGCTGCGCGCCTGGATGGACGGCTTCGTCCGCTACATGACCACCAAGCGCGGGATGTCCGACGCGCTGCGCGCGCTCATAGCCTCCGGCAACGACCCCTTCTCGCACAGCCGCGCGATGCTGACCGCCGCGATCACCCAACTCCTGCGGGCCGGGGCCGAGTCGGGCGCGCTGCGCGCCGACGTCGAACCGGAGGACGTGCTGTTCAGCCTCAGCGGCCTGTCCATGGCCGCGACCACCCCCGAGCACCACGCCCGGATGGAACGCCTCCTCGACCTCCTGATGGACGGCCTGCGCTACCACGCCGCCTCCGGGCGGGGAGCCCGCTGAGAACGGCGAAGGGCGCCGTCCGTGCGGCCGGCGCCCTTCGCCGTGACTCCGGCCTGGCCTGATACGGGCCGGCCTGGCCTGGTCGGTCAGAGGAGCTGGAAGGACCACTCCTGCTTCCAGCCGCCCTCACAGCTCCACACCCCGAGCTGCTTGAAGTCGGAGTCGTGGGTGAGGCAGTCGTCGTCGCCGATCTGGATCCGGTACTTGCCGTTGCCGAGGCCGACGAACTCCCACTTCTGGTTGGAGGTGTTGCCCCACGCCTGCTGCTCGGCGACGTAGGTCTCGGGGTTCTCGGTGAGGTTGTACCCGAGGTCGTTGACGATCCGGTAGCGGTCCCCGCCCAGCGGCTTGATCGTCCAGGTGGACCCCTTGTACCCCAGGATCCCGCCCACGATCGGGGCGCCCCAGGTCGAGGTCTCGGTGGGGGCCGAGGCGCCCAGGCCGTTGGAGAGCTTCAGGAACAGCGGCCGCTCGGTCGGGACGGTCGGCTTGGTGTCCGGCTTCGGGTCCGGCTTCGGCTTGGGGTCCGGCTTGGGCTTGGGGTCCGGCTTCGTCGGGTTGGTCGGATCGGTCGGGGTGATCACGCCGCCGGACGCGGACTCCAGAACCCACGCCTGCTGCCAGCCCGACTTGCACGTCCACACGCCGAGCTGCTTGAAGTCGGCGTCGTGGGCGAGGCAGTCGTCGTCGGAGATCCGGATCTGGTACTTGCCGTTGCCGACTCCGACGAGCTCCCACTTCTGCTTCGAGGAGTTGCTCCACGGCTGGAGTTCGGCCATGTAGTTGCTGTTCTCGGTGAGTTCCAGCCCGTACGAGCTGGTGATCCGGTAGCGACCGCCGCCGACCGGGGTGAGCTTCCACTTGGACTCGTTGCCACCCCGGATCCCGGCGACGACCGACGCGCCGGCGGAGCCGTTGACCGGGACGGCACCCAGGCCGTTGTCGAGCTTCAGGGTCACGTCGGCGCCGTTGCTGCCGCCGCCTCCGCCGGGCGTGGGCGGGTTGGTGGTCGGCGGGGTGCCGCCCCAGGCCCAGTTCTGGTTGGGCGCGTCCCGCTTGTCCTCGGAGCCGCAGGCCCAGGCCGCCACGGTGCTGCCGTTGGCGGTCTGGCCGTTGAAGTCGTCGATGCAGACGTCCTTGGACCGGTCGTCCATGTCCGCCATGTGCCGGAAACCGCCGCTGGCCGACATGTTCCAGCGCTGACCGGGGATCTCCAGGCAGTCCCAGACCTGGAGCTTGGTCCCGTTCGCGGTCTTGTTGGCCTCCAGGTCGAGGCACTTGCCGTTGGCGGCCTGGAGCTTGTACCCGTTGTAGGTCCACTTCTGGGCGTCGCTGCCGTTGCACTCCCACATCTGCACGGGGGTGCCGTTCGCGTTGCCGTTGCCGTTGACGTCCAGGCAGGCGTGGTAGCCGGGGCTGGAGTCGGGGGTCAGGCTGCCGGTCCTGGTGCCGTAGCCGGACCGCGCGGGGAAGTGGATGGTGCGCACGTCGCCGTCGCACTTGTAGGGCCGTGCGGTGCCCGCCCGGCAGGTCCACGGCTCCTTCTTGACGGTGTCGCCGTCATTGCCGATGAACGCCCAGTTCATGTAACCGCCGTCGCCGCGGTTGCGGATGGTCGAGTCCCCCTGGAAGACCCAGATCCGGAATATGTCGTAGCCGGAGGGCTCCTTCTTCTCCTTGTCCATGAAATGGTTGAGCTTGTAGGTGGTGTCGATCAACACCCCCTTCATGTCGGACTTGTACTCGTTCTTGAACCACTCGGTGTCATACAGGTCGGTGCCCACGGTCTTGAACACCATGACGTTGAACCCGGGAAACTTCGCGCTCAACTTCGACGCGGTGCTCTGGGTGAACTCCGCGTTGTCCAGCTTGTTGAGGTTGGCGGCGTTGCGCATGAGCCTGATCGTGTCGAAGGCGGAGCCGATCAGCGCGGTCATGCAGTTGCCGCCGCCCACCGAGGCCGGGGTTCCGCAGGTCTTGTCCGCGTGGAGGGGTGACTCCGCGGCCTGGGCCTGCACGGTCAGGCCGGCGACCCCGGCGACTGCGGCGATTCCGCAGGCCAGAGCGCGTTTGAGGCGGGACAGGGGTTTCATGTCAGATCCATCTTTCTACTCGGCAAAGATGGATCGTAGACATCGGAATCCTCCGCCCCGCGACTCCATACGGAATCCATATGGCGAGATCGAGAGTCTTGACGCCTTTTTACGCCACCCCGGCCGGTGGGTTTTCGGATGAACCCGAATGCCGGATGACCCGTCAACCGGCTTCCGGTGGCGGAGGTGGAGTTCGGGGCATCAGGACATCGGGCGCCACCTGTCGGTGGGCAGAGTCTAGGGTGGGAGCCGCGGCCACGCCGGTGATCACCGGTGGCCGCAGCGGGGTTGCTGTAGCCCGTGTCATGACGACGAACGTGGATACCGAAGGTTGGAGGACCCGCGAAGTGTCAGCATCGCCAGAGTTCCGTGGCTTCGACTTGGTGCGGCGTGGTTACGAACGCCAGCAGGTCGACCTCTATCTCAGGGCCCTGTCCGAAGCCGGTTCGCCGCCACCCCCGCCGGCGTTCGAGATCGTGCGGCGGGGCTACGACCGTGAGCAGGTCGACGCGCGCATCGCGGACCTCCTGAGCGGCAGGGGCACCAAGGGCTAGACCCGAAGTCTCGGCTCCCGAAAGGGGCGAGGTGTCAGTCGGGCTGGATTCTCGGCAGGTCGGTCGAGACCAGTTCGGCAGCGCGCGCGGGGTCGCCGTCCGCGCGGGTGAGCAGCGCCTCGATGTCGTAGCCCGTCGGCTCCGAGGCGGCGTGGATGTCGAGGGAGCGGCCCCAGCCGCAGCGTTCCATCGAGACGGCGGCGTCCAGGTCGGGGCGGAGCCGGTGGAGCGTGCAGACCAGTTCCCAGGCGAAGGCGTCGAGGCGGGCCCGCCGGACCGGGTTGCAGGCGTTCACGGCGTCGGTGGTCCAGTCGTCTCCGGGCTCGTACTCCGGGAGGGGCGGCAGGAGTTCGGGGTCGTCCGTGATCGGCTCCGCGCTGAACGTGAGGGCGTGTGCGCCCTCGGGGCTGCCGATCAGTTCGGCGAGGAGCGGGACGACGCGGGGGTCGTGCCGACTGGCCAGTCCGTGGATCGCTTCCATGCGGGTCTCGTCGTGCTCGTCGGCCGTCCGCGCCCAGAGCGCGGCCCGGATCGCGGGGCTGTCCGCCGCGGACTGGACGCCGAGGGTGAACGTCGCCCAGTCGCGGACGTGCGGGTTCTGGTCCTGGGTCAGCCTGATGAGGGTGTGGATGTCCGGCCCGTCCGGCAGGCCGGTGAGGACCTCCGCGAACGAGCGGGCCACCCCCTCGCGGACCTCGGCGTCAGGATGCCCGGCGAGGGCGACGAGGACGGGGACGGCGCGCGGGTCGTGCGTCTGCTCGATCGCGCGCGCCAGGGCCCGCAGCACGTGGTCGTCGGTCTCCCGCTGCGCGAGGGCGACCAGTGCGGTGGCCGTCCCGGCGCGGGTTGCCTCGTGGTGATAGCTGGTGTCGCGCAGCAGGTCGCAGCCCGCTGTGCGCTCGATCGGATCGGTCGAACCGATCAGCTCCAGGCCGAGCGGCAGCGCCGCCTCGTCGGCGGCCGCCCGCCACAGCAGCGGTGAGTACTCGTTCCAGCCGTCGTGGTCGTCCGGATCGTCCGAGGCGGTGATGGCGCGCATTGCCGACAGTGCCCGCGTGACCAGTTCCGCCACGGTGTCCGTTTCCATGCGGGCATTCTGGTGCACGAAACCGCGAGTGCGCGCGGGAATTGTCGGCCCGACCGCGCTTCCGGTCCACGGACGCGTCGACGCCGGCGGGCGTGTGCGGGTGTCGCAGGTGCCCTCGGGAAGGATCTTGACGTGGTCATGAGCAGGGGTGATCATAGCGGAGCGCCGCGCAACGCCGATGTGCAAGAAGGTCGTTGAAGGCGCTCGGCCTGGGTCGTCAGGGGATTTCCCGGACAGGGCCCATCCCTTTCGAAGGGTCGGCGGTGCGGAAGCCGGCCGGCTGCGGAGTCGGCCTTGACGAAAGGGAGTTGGTGGACGTTACGAGGTTGTGGGTCCGTTGGTGCCGATCCGTTCGCTCGGTCGCGGCCTTCCCGGTGAGATGGTTCGGCCATGGCCGGGCTCCGGCCGCCGCCCCTCCGGTGGCGCCGATGCTGCTTGCCGCCGCCCGGAACAACTCGTCCTGGTGCGAGGCGATGTGTCGGGCGCACGGGTTCTCCGGAGAGATCTCCGACGTCGCGTGGGTGAATCTGAAGAAGAGTCTCACGTACTACCCGAACCTGGTGATCCTGAGCCCGTCGATGTCCGGCTCGGAGGTTCTCGACGTACTGCGGGAGGCGCCGCTGGGGCCGCTTTTCGTCAAGGACAGTTTCGCCAACGCCGACCTCCTCCCGGGGAACTATCGCATTCTCATCGAGGCGGAGTGGATCCACCGGCCGGCCGCAGCCGCGGCCCCGGCGCAGGTGGCGTCACGGGACGGCGCCGACCAGCGGTGGCGGCGTATCACCGGCACCGATGAGCTGCGGACGTGGGAGCGGGCATGGGCGGGCGGCGACACGTCGGTGAACACGTTCCCCGAAACCCTTCTGCTCGATGACGGCGTGATCTTCCTCGGGGGATTCTCGGGCGACGGCCTGGTGGCGGGAGCCGTGCTCCACCTGAGCCATGGTGTGGCGGGGGTGTCGAACGTCTTCGGACCCTCGGGGGAATCTTCCCGGACATGGGCCGGTCTCATCTCCTGTGCTCACGAAGAGGCACCGGGAATCGACCTGGTCGGGTACGAGCGGGACGCGGAGCTGGCGGCTGCCGAGGCAAACGGATTCTCGCCGTTGGGGCCGGTCCGGATATGGCAGCAGATCCCCGGAAGCCAGTAGATACCTGCCCGTCCCGCGCGGAGGGGTGCAGAAGAAGCCTGAAGAAGTCCGAAGAAGTCCACGGGGAGATCAGGAATGAATTCAACGACGGAAACAGAACTCGGCGGCGCGCGGAGAACCCTGCGTTTCACCATCCGCTATCTCAGCTATCCGATCCTCATGGTGCTGACACTCGGGGCATCCATCACCCTGGTCGACACCTCGTTCCCGCAGTGGGCCATCGTGCCGATGGTCACCCTCTTCGCCTCGGTGTACGTGGCCGTCCTGGAGCGGGTCCAGCCGTTCTACGAGGGCTGGAACCGCTCGCGCAAGGACGTCGTCTCGGACGCCACCTCCAGTCTGGTGGCCCTGCTGGTGGTCGCCCGGCTGATCGAGCCGCTGTTCCTCTCGGTCCTGTTCGCCGGATCCGTCCTGCTTTCCGAAGAGCTGGACAGCACATTGTGGCCGACGAGTTGGCCTCCCGTCGCCCAGGCCGCGCTGGCGCTCCTGGTGGGAGAGTTCTTCTACTACTGGATGCATCGCTGGATTCACGGTTCGCGGGTCTTCTGGCGCTTCCACGCGGTGCACCACAGCTCGGAGCGGCTCTACTGGCTCAACTCCGCCCGGTTCCACCCCATCGACTTCTTCCTCGACGACGTGGCGATCGTCTTCCCGCTGGCCCTGACCGGGTGGACGCTGCACAGCCTCTCCGGCCTGATCATCCTCCTCACCTTCTACAACTGCCACGGCGTCACCATGCACTCCAACATGGACGTCCGTCTGGGCCCGCTGAACTACCTGGTGCCCGGACCGGAAGGGCACCGTTGGCACCACTCCAGGGACCTGAGCGAAGCCAACAAGAACTTCGGCGGCAAGGTCGTCCTGTGGGATCTGCTGTTCGGGACCTTCTACCTGCCCGCTGACCGGATGCCGCCCGAGGACATCGGCCTGGCCGACCAGGTCCGGCTGCCGGACTCCTACCTCGGCCTGCTGCTGGCTCCCTTCCGCTGGTCCAAACTTCCGCTGCGCAAGGCCGAAGCGGCTTCCGGCGCCGTCCTGGTCGAGGAAAAGGCGGGCAGCGCCTGATCCCGCGGCGGGCGGCGCGTGAGCGGCACTGGGGAGCGGTGGTCGAACCCGCCGGCTTCGGCTGCTTGGCGGCGGGTGGTGGGTTGTTCCCCGTTGGTTGTTCGGCGCAGGAAGTCGGGCCGGCCGACTTCCTGCGCGTGGGGCGTCTCGCGATCCGTCACCTGTTCGGGGCCCCCGCAATGGCCGGTGCAAGAGGCCACTTGGGCCGGGGAAAACGCAACTTCGACAGGCGTCGCGGAGGCGGCTGCCTTCACCCCTGGTCCTCGGCGATCGCCCACGGTCGCACGGGAGTTCCACCGGCTGGGACTTCCGCTGGTCGTGACGGCGATGTCCAGTGACGGTCGAGCCGGGCCACGACAGGTGGAACCCGGCCGGGCAGGTCGGAACTACCGGAGACGTGTCGCCGTCCGGACGAAGTCGGCGACGGCCCTGGACCGGCTGTGCGGTGGCCAGGCGATCACGGTGGTGACCTTCGGCGCGTCCAGCACGGGCACGGCCGCGAGGTCACCGTGCAGTCGGGCTCGGCACGACTCCGGTGAGACCGCGCAAGCCCGGCCGAGCGCGACGAGCTGCAACAGCTGCGCGTGGTCGCGGACCTGGGGGCCGGGGCCGGGTGGGTAGGTGCCGTCGGGGTTGGGCCAGCGTGGCAGGGGCAGGCCCGGCAGCCCGGTGATGTCGGCCATGTGCACGTGGTCCCGGGCGGTGAGCGGATGCCCGGCCGGCAGGACCACCACCTGGCCCTCCGTGCCGAGTTCTTCGGTGTGGAGCCTGGCCGTCGAGTCGAACGGCCGGTGCAGCAGCGCCACGTCCGCCCGGCCTTCGAGCAGAAATCGTGCCTGCTCGGCCGGGCCGCACAGGATGACGTCGACGGGGACCGCGCCGGGTTCGGCGGCGTACGCGTCGAGGAGTTCCGCCAGCAGTTCGCTGGACGCGCTGGCCTTCGTGACCAGGACCAGGCCGGGGCGGCCGGTGGGGGAAGCGGCGGCGCGGCGGGTCCGACGCTCGGCGGCGTCGACCGCCTCCAGGGCCGCCCGGCCCTCGACCAGCAGGACCGAGCCGGCCTCCGTCAGCGTGACGGTGCGGCTGGTCCGATCCAGCAGCGCTGCCCCGAGCCGTCGTTCGAGCTGCTGGATCGCCCGTGACAGCGGCGGTTGCGCGATCCCGAGGCGCTGCGCGGCGCGCCCGAAGTGCAGCTCTTCAGCGACAGCGACGAAGTAGCGCAGTTCCCGGGTCTCCATCCGGCCACGGTACTCCGGATCAATACCCAGACGGTATCGGTTCCCACCCGATCGGTCTTGGACCCCGACCGGGGGCCGGCGGCAGCATGGCCCCATGAGCGAACGAACGACTGCGCTGGTCACCGGCGCGAACAAGGGAATCGGCTACGAGATTGCTGCGGGCCTGGGCGCCCTCGGCTGGAGCGTCGGCGTCGGCGCCCGCGACGACCAGCGCCGTGAGGCCGCGGTGGAGAGGCTGCGCGCCGCCGGCGTCGACGCGTTCGGCGTACCGCTGGACGTGACCGACGACGCGAGCGCGACCGCCGCCGCCCGGCTGATCGAGGAACGGGCCGGGCGCCTCGACGTGCTCGTCAACAACGCCGCCATCACCGGCGGCGTGCCCCAGGAGCCCACCCGGGTCGACCCCGCCACCATCCGGACGGTCGTGGAGACCAACGTGATCGGCGTCATCCGCGTCACCAACGCGATGATGCCGCTGCTGCGCCGCTCCGCCTCACCGCGGATCGTGAACATGTCCAGCAGCGTCGGCTCCCTCACCCGCCAGTCAGGAGCCGCTGCCGAGCAGACGGCGGGTCCGGTGGCCGTGGCGTACGCGCCGTCGAAGACGTTCCTGAACGCCGTCACCCTCCAGTACGCCCGGGAGTTGAGCGGCACGAACATCCTGATCAACGCGGGCTGCCCCGGCTACGTCGCGACCGACCTCAACGGCTTCCGCGGCGTGCGCACCCCCGAACAGGGCGCGGCGATCGCGATCAAGCTCGCGACCCTGCCCGACGACGGCCCGACCGGCCAGTTCTTCGAGGACGCCGGCGTAGTGCCCTGGTGATGCGCACGGCGGCCTCACCCGCCGGGGTGAGGCCGCCTCGCCCGCGCCATCCGGGGCTCCGTTGGTTGTTCGGCGCAGGAAGTCGGGCTGGCCGACTTCCTGCGTGATCGAAGGCGATCAGGGATCGCTTGACGGGTTGGCCGGTCTTGTCGTTGAACCAGATCGCGGCGGTGAGCGCCAGGACACACGCCAGGTGACGCTCGGTGAGGTCGTGCTCGAAGTCGTGGCCGTAGTAGTTCTTGTCGCCGATGATCGTCTGCCTCGGATGGGCGGCGACGACGTCGGGTGCGGCATCGAGCATGCCGTGCAGGGACTCGCGTTCGTCGGACTTCGCGCGGGTGAGTGCGAACAGGACCGGCAGTCCGCCCAGATCATGTGCTTGATCAGCTCGGATGCGTTGCGGAGCCGCTTGTTGTACCCGGACTGCTGGGGCAGGTGCGGGAACAGGCGGCGGAAGTCCGGCGAAGCCTTCAGCTGGTCGTCGATCCTTACGTGGAGCGCCGTTGCGAGGGTGTCCAATTCTGCCTTCGCACACCTACATTGGACGCCCTCGCGCCATCTCCGCAGACGATCCCTTGGACTCGGTTGGCGTGCGGTCAGTCGGGTGTCGGCGACTGTCCGGTCGAAGCCGAGGTTCTCCATCCCCCCTGCGGGGGATTTGAGTTGGACCTTGCGCATGATTCGGCGGGGCGGACCGCGGGACAGCATGGGGCCATGGTCACGTTTGGGACACCGACAGCCGCTGCGGCCTCCGAGAGTCAGTCTCCTGCCCGTTGGGTGGTCCGAGTCGCGCACATTGCGGCACTCACCGCGGTGCCGTCCGGGATCTGGCGGATCGCGATGGGGGTCGGCATGCCGGTGGGATTCAACACCACGGGATTGGACATCCCCGGCTGGTTCAGCGCCATGTGCATCGCGATGAGCTTGGGTACCGAAGGGCTCACATTGCTCACCCTTGGGCTGGTCAAGCCCTGGGGCGAGGTGGTGCCGGGCTGGATCCCGCTGATCGGAGGGAAGCGTGTCGCGCCGCTGGCGGCGGTGATTCCGGCGTTGCTCGGCGCGGCCGTTCTGATGCTGTTGACGATCCCCCGGGCGGGCGGCTTCGGAGGGGCACAGGGAGCCCCGACCGGGGCGGCGCTCGTCGTGATGGACGCCTGTTACGCCCCACTGCTGCTGTGGGGGCCGCTGCTCGCGGTCGTCACGATCTCCTACTACCGGCGGCGCCTGGACTGAGCAGGCGCAGTCAGCCTCGTTGCGGCCAACCCGGATCCCTTGGACTCATTCATCTAGACGTGGTGGTTGAACTCGCCGGCTTTGGCGGCCTGGAGGAAGGCGGCGAAGTGGGCGGGGGTGGTGGGGAGGGTGAGGTGGCCCTGGTCGGACTCGCGGAGTTCGACCAGACCGTCGGCGGTGCGGATCTCCACGCACTCGTTGTTCGCGGCGCTGTAGCTGGACTTTTGCCAGTTGGTGCCGGTCATCTGGGGCTCCGTTGGTTGTTCGGCGCAGGAAGTCGGGCTGGCCGACTTCCTGCGCTGTGGTGTGTCCAGTGCTGTGACCGGGATGGTCCGACGTGATCGGAAGGCGGCTCGCGGGGCGAGCGCACGCGCAACGGCTGGTATTACTGGGGCATGCAGGAAGAGACGGCACGCTCCGCGATCGACACGTTCATCTCCGCGTTCAACGCCTCGGACGACAGCTATGTGACTGCCCTGCTCTCCCAGGCCCTGACCTCAGACGTGGTCTTCTGGGGGCCGTTGGGTCGCAGCGAAGGAATCGCGGCGGTCGAGCAGTTCGTGCTGGACATCCGGCGCCACCCGGCGGGGGCCGGCACGATGGCGCGCTGCTCAGCGGTGGACATGCCTGGCGAGTGGGCCCGGTACCAGTGGGTCTTCACCACGCCGGATGGGGGCCCCCGCCTGGCGGGAACGGACGTCGTCCATCTGCGGCGGAGCCTCATCGACCAGGTCATCGTCTTCGCGGGGGAGATCGAGCCGTCCGCCTCCTGAGCCGTCCTTCTGCCGCTGTCCTTCTCGTGAACCTGTCCCTTTCGGCACTCCGGGGCTGCGGTTCGGGGTCGGTCAGGCTGCGGCGTCGAGGGGGCGTCCGCCCCAGCGGATGCCCTTCTCGCCGCGGATGCTGGCGCGTTCCTTGCGGTGGGCGGCGAGTACGTCGGGGTGGCGGGCGTTGGCGTTGCGCCGGCGCAGGTAGCGGTGCAGTGCCTGGGTTTGATGACAGGCCCAGCCACCGTGCCTCCAGCGGTCGAAGGGACGTCACCGCACATCCAACCGTCACGACCACGTCCGAACGGGAGTGCCCTGGCGTGATCTGCCCGAGCGTTTCGGGAGCTGGAAGACCGTTTACGAGCGGCATCGGCGCTGGTCCGCAGACGGGACCTGGGCAAAGTCCACCTGGCGGGGGAAGGCGGCTGCCGGCCGCTGGCCCTACTGATCACGCCGGGCCAGTGGATCGACTGAAGCACTTCCGCGCCGTCGCGGCGCGCTATGAGAAGCGCGCCTACGTCTTTCACGGGACTGTCAATGTTGCGTCGATCCGGCTCCGGCTCCGCGGATAGATCAAGTATCCCAACATTCGGACGCGTCTGTCACCGTCCTCCGGGAGGAGATTTTGTCGTGATTTGCGCACCTAAGGTTGCGGATGACCAGCGAAAACCTCGATCTGACGTGGAGTAGGGATGGCATCCGACATCGCCGCAGTGGCCGCAGAGCTCACTGCCATGGTTGCGGCAGATCACCAGGCCGCGCGCCAGGCGAACAGCGATGACCCGGCGGAGCAGTTGGCGTGGCGCCGCTTGACCGCGCAGCACGCGGATCGTCTCGGCGAGATCATGGACGCGCACGGGTGGCCGACCGCGGAGCTGGTCGGCGAGGACGCCGCTCGGGCTGCGTGGCTGATCGCGCAGCACGCCGACCGTCAGCTCGACATTCAGCGGCGCGCGCTGGGGCTGATGGAGCAGGCGGTGGCCAGCGGTGCTGCCAGCCCGCGCGATCTCGCCTTCCTGCGTGATCGCACGCTTGTGAACGAAGGGCAGAAGCAGATCTACGGCACGCAGATCGCCGGCGTGAAGGACGGCTCGCCGATCCCGTGGCCCTGCGAGGATCCCGAGCACATGGACGAGCGCCGTGCAGAAGTCGGCATCCCGGCGTTCGCTGAGTACGTCGCTCAGTTCTCGCAGGCCTGAGTCGCTCTGGGCATTCGGCGGACCACGCTCGCGCCTGATCCGCCGGACAGGCCCTAGGCGTGGTGGTCGAACTCGCCGGATTTGGCGGCCTGGAGGAAGGCGGCGAAGTGGGCGGGGGTGGTGGGGATGATGAGGTGGCCCTCGTCGGACTCGCGGAGTTCGACCAGGCCGTCGGCGGTGCGGATCTCCATGCACTCGTTGGAAGCCCCGCTGTAGCTGGACTTCTGCCAGTTGGTGTCGGTCATCTGGGGTCCCGTTGGTTGTTCGGCGCAGGAAGTCGGGTTGGCCGACTTCCTGCGCTGTGGTGTGTCTAGGCGTGGTGGTCGAACTCGCCGGTCTTGGCGGCTTGGAGGAAGGCGGCGAAGTGGGCGGGGGTGGTGGGGATGATGAGGTGGCCCTCGTCGGACTCGCGGACTTCGACCAAGCCGTCGATGGTGCGGACCTCGACACACTCATTGGTCGCGCCGCTGTAGCTGGACTTCTGCCACTTCGACTCAGGCATAGCTGTCTTCCACTTCTTTCTTGACTGATCGGATGAGGTCCCGCGACTTCTCCTCGGAGAGCGCAAGGGAGTCCATGCGAGCGAAGATCGCCCGATGTTTGGCCAGGTCTGCTGGGGACTCGAAGAACAGGACGCCTTGGGCGACATCCATCTGGACGGTATCCAACTCGGGAATGGGACCCTTCGCGAACGTGAGGTTCTCGGAGGCTCCAGGGAAGGTGGCGACAGCGAAGGGCACTACGCGGATTGAGATCCCGCTGTGCTCGGAGTCTTCGACGAGCGCGTCCAACTGCTCGGAGAGCACCTTGGGTCCGCCGAACTGCATTCGCAGCGCGGCTTCGTGGATGAATGCCTGAAGTGGAGTCTTGCCCGAGCGGACGATCTGCTGTCGTTGCACCCGGAACGCGGTTCGGACGTCGATGTCCGGGCGGGACAGCGGGGGATAGACCCGTGTGAAGACTGCGGAGGCGTAGGCGCCGGTCTGCAACAAGCCGGGGATGTAGGTGGTCGTACAGGTGGCGAGTGCTGTCGAGTAGCCTTCGATCTCCGCGACCTCGATAAAGTCCGTTGTCAGGACCTCGCGGTACTCCTCCCACCAGCCTCTCCCGCGCTCCGCGATTATTTCGGCGAGGGCGTCGATCAGTGGGCGGTTGGCGCAGTTGCAGGCTGCGGCGATGATGCTGAGGCGGTCGACACTGATGCCGATCCGTCCAGATTCCATCTGGGTTACCTGGGCTGGACTCATGCCGACGATACGGCCGAGTTCTGAGCCGCCGTAGCCAGCCTGCTCGCGCATCCTCCGTAGCTCGGTGCCAAGCCTGCGCTGGCGGAGTGTCGGGTTGGAGCGTGGAGGCATGGGTTCCTTCCGAAGGTGCAGTCCGGCCAAGTGTGCCGCGCTCGTCGAGCGCCGGTCCACCAGTTACCACCATAGGGGGAACTTCCCGAGAGTGTAGAAATTTGGATACTCAGCTGCGCTATGGTCAATGTCACAGCGATCCGACGGACCGTCAGTGGTGCTCGCTGGCCAGCGTGTCCGCCGTTTCCTCTCCTTCACCATCACGCCTCGGGAGAACTCCCATGCGTCACCTCAACACGCCCTCGCTCGCCATCGCCCGCCAGTCCCTCCGGGACGCGATGGGTCGTTGCGGGTACTCGCCCTCGGCCACTGCGGACGCCGAACTCGCGCTCGTCGAAATGCTCGTGAACGCCTGGCGGCACGGCGGCACCCCCGCGCCGCTCGTCCTCATCCTCGCCGTCGGCCCCACCCTCCGGGTGTCCGTCAGCGACGAGAGCCCGGACCTCCCCAAGAAGCAGGAGCCGGCACCCCTCGCCCAGTCCGGTCGGGGCCTCCAACTCATCGAAGGACTCACCCACCGCTGGGGCGTGGACCCCCAGGAACGCGGCAAAATGGTGTGGTTCGAGCTGGACGCCGCCTGATGTCCTTCCCCCTCCCGCGCCGTCGCCCCATGCTGCCGACCGACCCCCGGATCCGGCACTACACCGACGACCACATCCACACGCTCCTCGCCGAAGTCCAGGAGCGTGGCCGGAGGTTCGGCCTGATCTGGCCCTCGGCCACCACCGACAAGACCATCGACGGCCGCATCCTCGTCCGCTTCAACGCCGCCCCCGCCTCCACTCTCCTCAACCTCCTCTCCCTCCTCCTCGCCGCCGAACGAGGCGACGACTCGTGCGTTTCCTGATCGCCACCGCCTTCGCCGTCCTCCTCGCCCTGGCGATCGCCACCGTCGTCCTGGGCGTCATCACCGCCCTCCGCGCGACCCCGCCCGACGACACCTAACCCCCACCCCCACCCCCAGCCCCCGCCGCCCAGCCGTCGGGGGCTGAGGGACGATTGGGCACGTGGCACAGCGGAGATACGAGTACGCCCCGGCAGGCACCCTGCCCGGGCTGTTGCAGCGCGGCCGGGGCCTGGGCGCGCGGATGGCGGCGGAGGACCCGGCGGCAGCCGCCGACCTGGTCTACGGGTGCATCCGCTGGGACTGGCGCTGGGACCGGCAGGTGGACGACCGGCACCTCTACCTGGCGCGGCTCGTCCGGGACCTGGAACTGCCGGTCGGACCGATCGTCGAACTGCTGACCGGGGACGAGGACACCTGCCTGCGGGCCACCGGAGTCCTGGAGCTGCTGGCGCTCGGCGGCTCCGCCGAGGCCCGGGACGCACTCCGCACCCACGTCCGCGAGGGCGAGCACCGGGTGGCCGTCCTGGAGTCGGTGGCCGTGGTCTGGCCGCCCCAGTGGTGGGAGGACCTGGCGGCCGGGCAGGACGTCCGTGACGGGCAGGACGTACGCCGGCGGCGTGGCCCCCGCGGCTCGACGGACCCGGCCCCCGAGCGGGACAGCGCGAGCCCGCCCGCCCTGCTGCCGGAGCACGGCGGCGGCGCGAGTGATCCGTCCATGGCGACGGGCGAGCTGGAGCGGCAGTGGGCGGCCCAGGAGTGGTGCGGCCCGATGCGCACCGCCCGGGGCCTGGCCCGGTTCGGCCCCGAAGCGGCCGGGGCCGCGTCGCTGCTGCGCCGCTTCTGGCTGTGGACGCCGCACTCCTCCGAGCGCCCCGCCTACCTGGAGGCACTGGCCGCCGTCGCCCCCGCCGGGCTGGCCGAGGTGTACACCGAGTGCCTCTGGGACTGCGAGGCCGACGCCCGCCTCCTGGCCGTCGCGCACGCCCCCGACCGCCCCCACGTCCGGGAACGCCTCGCCCACCTGCGGGACGACCCGATGGAGGTACCGGAGGTCCGCGAGGCCGCCGGGGCGCGACTCGCCGGGCTGAGCTCGGGAGGCTCCGAGCCGGAGGGAGCCGCCTCCGAAGGGGAGCTAGAGTAGACGCGTGAACGTGTGAGTGATGGTCCGGACCCCACGAGGTGGTCCGGGCCACATCCGTTTCCAGGCACCTTCCGTGACCTGCGCGTACCTGCGCGTTCGCCGGCCCACCAGACCCGCACTCGCCTCCGGAGGCCCCGCCTTGAGCGATCAGCCGTTCGCGCATCTGCACGTCCACACCGAGTACTCGATGCTGGACGGTGCCGCCCGGCTGAAGCAGATGTTCAAGGAGGTCGAGCGGCTGGGCCAGACCCACGTCGCGATGACCGACCACGGGAACATGTACGGCGCCGCCGAGTTCCACAAGCAGGCGACCGCCGCCGGGATCACCCCGGTGATCGGCATCGAGGCGTACGTCGCGCCGGAGTCCCGCTCCAACACCAAGCGCATCCTGTGGGGCCAGCCGCACCAGAAGCGGGACGACGTCTCCGCCTCCGGCGCCTACACCCACAAGACCATCTGGGCCCGTAACAAGGAGGGCCTGCACAACCTCTTCAAGCTGACCTCGCGCTCCTACGCCGAGGGCTGGCTGGTGAAGTGGCCCCGGATGGACAAGGAGCTGATCTCCGACCTGTCCGGCGGCCTGATGGCCACCACCGGCTGCCCGTCCGGCGAGGTGCAGACCCGGCTGCGCCTGGGCCAGTTCGACGAGGCGGTGAAGTCGGCCGCCGACTACCAGGACATCTTCGGCAAGGAGAACTACTTCCTGGAGCTGATGGACCACGGCCTCGACATCGAGAAGCGGGTCCGCGACGGGCTGCTGGAGATCAGCAAGAAGCTGAACATCCCCCCGGTCGTCACCAACGACTCGCACTACACCACCGAGGCCGACGCCGGGGCGCACGACCTGCTGCTCTGCGTGCAGACCGGCAAGAACCTCTCCGACCCGGACCGCTTCCGCTTCGACGGCACCGGCTACTACATCAAGTCGGCCGCCGAGATGTACGCCCTGGACTCCTCGGACGCCTGGCAGGAGGGCTGCCGCAACAGCCAGCTCCTCGTCGCCTCCCGGGTCGACACCGAGGGCATGTTCAAGTTCCGCAACCTCATGCCGCGCTTCCCGATCCCGGAGGGCTTCGAGTCCGAGGCGGACTTCTTCAAGTCCCAGGTGTGGAAGGGCATGGACTGGCGCTTCCCGGGCGGGTACGACGAGGAGCACAAGAAGCTCGCCGAGTACGAGATGGACACCATCATCCAGATGGGGTTCCCGGCGTACTTCCTCGTGGTCGCCGACTTCATCATGTGGGCCAAGGAGCAGGGCATCGCGGTGGGCCCCGGCCGTGGTTCGGCGGCCGGCTCGCTGGTCGCGTACGCGATGGGCATCACCGACCTCGACCCCATCCCGCACGGCCTGATCTTCGAGCGCTTCCTCAACCCCGAGCGCATCTCCATGCCCGATGTCGACATCGACTTCGACGAGCGCCGGCGCGGTGACGTGATCCGGTACGTGACCGAGAAGTGGGGATCCGACAAGGTCGCCATGATCGTCACGTACGGCACCATCAAGGCGAAGGCCGCCATCAAGGACTCCTCGCGCGTCCTCGGCTACCCGTACGCGATGGGCGACCGGATCACCAAGGCGATGCCGCCGGACGTGATGGGCAAGGGCATCCCGCTGTCCGGCATCACGGACAGCAGCCACCCGCGCTACAGCGAGGCCGGCGAGATCCGGGGGCTGTACGAGACCGACCCGGACGTGAAGAAGGTCATCGACACCGCGCGCGGCATCGAGGGCCTGATCCGCCAGCCCGGCGTGCACGCGGCCGGCGTCATCATGTCCGCCGAGCCGCTGACCGACCACATCCCGGTCTGGACCCGGCACACCGACGGCGTCACCATCACGCAGTTCGACTACCCCACCTGCGAGGGCCTCGGCCTTCTCAAGATGGACTTCCTCGGCCTGCGCAACCTGACGATCATGGACGACGCCGTCAAGGCGATCGAGAAGAACAAGGGCATCAAGATCAACCTGCTTGATCTGCCCCTGGACGACAAGCCGACCTACGAACTGCTGGCGCGCGGCGACACGCTCGGCGTCTTCCAGCTCGACGGCGGCCCCATGCGCTCGCTGCTGCGGCTGATGAAGCCCGACAACTTCGAGGACATCTCCGCCGTCCTCGCGCTGTACCGACCGGGCCCGATGGGCGTCAACTCGCACACCAACTACGCGCTGCGCAAGAACGGCCAGCAGGAGATCACCCCGATCCACCCGGAGCTGGAGAAGCCCCTGGAGGAGATCCTCAAGCCGACGTACGGCCTGATCGTCTACCAGGAGCAGGTGCAGAAGGCCGCCCAGATCCTCGCCGGCTACTCGCTCGGCCAGGCCGACCTGCTGCGCCGGGCCATGGGCAAGAAGAAGAAGGAGATCCTGGAGGCCGAGTTCGTGCCCTTCCAGAAGGGCTGCCGGGACCACGGCTACTCGGACGCGGCGATCCAGGCGGTGTGGGACGTCCTGGTCCCCTTCTCCGGCTACGCGTTCAACAAGGCGCACACCGCCGGGTACGGGCTGGTCTCGTACTGGACGGCCTACCTCAAGGCGAACTACCCGGCCGAGTACATGTCCGGCCTGCTGACGTCCGTCAAGGACGACAAGGACAAGTCGGCGATCTACCTCAACGAGTGCCGCAAGATGGGCATCCAGGTGCTGCCGCCGGACGTCAACGAGTCGGACTCGGACTTCACCCCGCACGGTGACACGCTCGTCCGGTTCGGCCTCACCGCGATCCGCAACGTCGGCGGCCCCGTCGTCGACTCGATGATCCGCACCCGCAAGTCGAAGGGGAAGTTCAGCTCCTTCCCGGACTTCCTCGACAAGGTGGAGTCGGTGGTCTGCAACAAGCGGACCGTCGAATCGCTGATCAAGGCGGGCTCCTTCGACTCGCTCGGGCACACCCGCAAGGGCCTCAGCGCGCAGTTCGAGCCGATGATCGACAACGTCGTCGGGGTCAAGCGCAAGGAGGCCGAGGGCCAGTTCGACCTGTTCGGCGGGGACGCCGTCTCCGACGAGCCCAGCTTCGGCCTCGACGTCGTCTTCTCCGAGGAGGAGTGGGAGAAGTCCTTCCTGCTCACCCAGGAGCGCGAGATGCTCGGCCTGTACGTCTCCTCGCACCCGCTGCACGGCATCGAGCACGTGCTCGCCGACAAGGCGGACTGCGCGGTGGCCGACCTCGCCGAACGGCCCGACGGCACCATCGTCACCATCGGCGGCATCATCTCGGGCCTCCAGCGCAAGATGACCAAGCAGGGCAACGCCTGGGCGATCGCGACCGTCGAGGACCTCGCGGGCTCGATCGACTGTATGTTCTTCCCCGCCAGCTACCAGCTGGTCTCGGCCCAACTCGTCGAGGACGCCGTGGTGTTCGTGCGCGGCAAGCTGGACAAGCGGGAGGACGTGCCGCGACTGATGGGGATGGAGCTGTCCGTCCCGGACCTGTCGAACGCGCACGCCGAGGCGCCGATCGTCATCAACATCCCGAGCGTGAAGATCACCCCGCCGCTGATCGCCCGGCTCGGCGAGGTGCTGGGCAGCCACCGGGGCACTACGGAGGTCCGGGTGCGGCTGGAGGGCCGGAACAAGACGACCGTGCTGCGGCTGGACCGGCACCGGGTGAAGTCGGACCCGGCGCTGTTCGGGGACCTCAAGCAGCTGCTCGGGCCGAGCTGCCTGGCGGGCTGAGCCGGTGACCGATCCCCCGGGGGTGCGCCCCCGGGGGATCAGCCGTGCCCGCCCAGGCCCGGGGGGACGGCCGTGTGCAGGGCGGAGACGAAGGCCGAGATGGCCGGGTGCGAGCCGGCGCCCGCGCGGAAGGCGGCCCGGGTGCGGCGGTACATCGGCAGCCGGGTGAGGACCACGCCGGGCGGGGGCTGCGCGGCGCCCAGCTGCGGGACCAGGGCCACGCCCTGGCCGGCCGCCACCAGGGCCAGGACGGTCGCGAAGTCGTCGATCTGGTGCCGGATCCGGGGCGCGAACCCGGCGGACTCGCAGGCCCGGACGGCCATGCTGTGGCAGAGCGTGCCCGGCGGGGCCATGATCCACGGCGCTCCGCGCTGCTCGGCGACGGTGCCCGGGGCGCGGGCCGCCAGGTACATCGGCTCGGTGAACACCGGACGGGTCACCGCCAGGCCCGGCTCCGGATCGGCCGGGACCAGGTCGTACTCGTGGACCAGGGCGACGTCCAGCTCGCCCGCGCGCAGCGCCGCCGCGACGCCCGCCGGATCCACCTCGGTCACCATCGGCTCCAGGCCCGGATGCCAGGCGGCCAGCTCGCCCAGCACCGCCGGGATGATCGCGCGGGCCGCCGACGGATAGGTGCCGATCCGCAACGGGCCGGCCAACCCCCGCCGGGCGTGGGCGAGTTCGGCGCCCGCCTGCTCCAGCAGGGCGAGCACCGCCTCGGCGTGCCGGACGAGGTTGCGCCCGGCCGGAGTGAGCGCGACCCGCCGCCCGGTGCGCTCCAGCAGCGGGACGCCCGCCTCCTTCTCCAGGACGGACAGCTGCTGGGACACCGCCGAAGGGCTGAAGGAGAGCGCCTCGGCGACGGCGGCGATGGTGCCGAGGTGGGCGAGTTCGCGCAGCAGGCGCAGGCGTCGGACGTCGAGCATCGGCTCAGCTTACGAGAAGCATCACGAATGTGAACTGGACCTGGGCGATCGGCGAGCCGCAGGATCGTGGCCATGGAACTCACCGGCATCCACGTCCCCCTGATCACGCCCTTCGCCGCGGACGGTACGGTCGCGCTGGACGCCCTCGCCGTGCTCGCCGCCGAACTGCTGGAGGCCGGCGCGGCCGGGCTGGTCGCCCTCGGGACCACCGGCGAGCCCGCCGCGCTGAGCGAGGACGAGCGCTGGGCCGTGGTCGAGACCGCCGCGGCCGCCTGCGCCGCCCGCGGGGCCCTCCTGACCGTCGGCGCGCACGGCGGCGACACCCGCTCCACCGCCGAGTCGCTGGCCGCGCTCGGCAAGCGGGTGCCGCAGGCCGCGGCCGCGCTGGTCACCGTCCCGGCGTTCCTGCGGCCGGGCGAGGCCGGGACGGTCGCGCACTTCCGGGCGCTCGCCGGGAGCAGCCCGCTGCCGCTGGTCGTCTACCACATCCCGTACCGCACCGGGCAGCAGCTGTCCGCCGCCGTGCTGCTCGAACTCGCCGCGCTGGACGGCGTGGCGGGCGTCAAGTACGCGACCGGGGGAGTGGACCAGACGGCGGTGGAACTGCTCGCCGCCGCCCCCGCCGACTTCGCGGTGCTGACCGGGGAGGACGCCTTCCTGTCGCCGTTGCTGGCGCTCGGCGCGGCCGGCGGCATCCTCGCCTCCGCCCATCTGGCCACCGCCCGGTTCGTCGAGCTGACGCAGGCCTGGCAGGCCGGGGACGCCGCCCGGGCCCGGGCGCTCGGGCACCGGCTCACCGGGCTGGCGCTGGCCGCCTTCGCCGCGCCGAACCCGACGGTGATCAAGGGCGTGCTGCACGCCCAGGGCCGGATCCCCACCCCGGACGTCCGGCTGCCGCTGCTGCCGGCCGGGGATGCGGAGGTCGAGGCCGCGCTGAAGCTGGTGAGTGGTCTGGACCACTAGCCCTCTCTCATAGCGTGGAACACCAGGCCGCCGCACCCGCGTGACAAGGCATGATGGGCAGAGTGCGGCTGTAGACAGCACCATCCAGAGGAGTAGTCGGAATGAAGATCGGCATTGTCGGGGCCACCGGCCAGGTCGGCGGAGTGGTCCGCGAGATCCTGGCGGAGCGCGCTGGTCGTGAAGGCGGACTGGGCCCGGTCGAGCAGCTGCGGCTGTTCGCCTCGGCCCGCTCGGCCGGACGCACCCTGCCGTGGCAGGGCACCGAGGTCACCGTCGAGGACGCGGCCACGGCCGACTACACGGGCCTGGACATCGTGATCTTCTCGGCCGGCGGCTCCACCTCCAAGGCCCTCGCCCCCAAGGCCGCCGCGGCCGGCGCCGTCGTCATCGACAACTCCTCCGCCTGGCGCCGCGACCCCGACGTCCCGCTGGTCGTCTCCGAGGTCAACCCCGGCGCCATCGCCGACCGGCCCAAGGGCATCATCGCCAACCCGAACTGCACCACCATGGCCGCCATGCCCGTGCTGCGCCCGCTGCACGAGGAGGCCGGCCTCGCCGCGCTCGTCGTCTCCACCTACCAGGCCGTCTCCGGCAGCGGCGTGGCCGGCGTGGCCGAACTCCAGGACCAGGCCGCCAAGGTCGTCGACGGCGCCGCCGCGCTCGCCCACGACGGCTCCGCCGTCGAGTTCCCCGAGCCCAAGGTCTACCAGCGCCCGATCGCCTTCAACGTGGTGCCGCTGGCCGGCTCCATCGTCGAGGACGGCTCCAACGAGACCGACGAGGAGCAGAAGCTCCGCCACGAGAGCCGCAAGATCCTCGGCATCCCGGACCTCAAGGTCGCCGGCACCTGCGTGCGCGTCCCGGTCTTCTCCGGCCACTCGCTCCAGATCAACGCCCGCTTCGAGCGCCCGATCAGCCCCGAGCGCGCCGCCGAACTGCTCGCCGCCGCCCCCGGCGTCGAGCTGTCCGACATCCCCACCCCGCTCCAGGCCGCCGGCCGGGACCCGAGCTACGTCGGCCGCATCCGGGCCGACGAGACCGTCGAGCACGGCCTGTCGCTGTTCGTGTCCAACGACAACCTGCGCAAGGGCGCCGCGCTCAACGCCGTCCAGCTGGCCGAGCTGGTCGCCGCCGAGCTCAAGGGCTGACACCCGGCCCCGCCGGGCCGCGGGCGCTCGCACCCCGCGGCGAGCGCCCGCTCGCACCCCCCCGGCGTGACCAAGGGCGGGCCCCGTCGTTGAACGGGGCCCGCCTTTGCGTTCCGTTGGGCTTGCCGTTGCGGTACCGCGACATCCGTCGAGGTTCGGCGCGCGAACCAGGGGGAAAAGGTGACCCAACGATCGGGCGGCCACGGGGGCCCCTCACCCCACCACGCCCGGACGACGGGCGGATCCGCGCCCACCCGGCCCGACCCCCACACGAGGGCGAGTGGAAAGAGGTGCGCGATGGACCGCTGTGTCGTCCTGGTGGATGCCGGATACCTGCTGGGCGCCGCCGCCAGCCTGCTCGCCGGTGACCCGTCCCGTTCCAGAGTCACCGTCGACCACACCGCGCTGATCACCGCGCTGCGCGAACGCGCCGAGGCCGAGACCGGACTGCCGCTGCTGCGTATCTACTGGTTCGACGCCGCCCCCGACCGGCGCCCGATGCCCGAACACCGCCGGCTGCGCGTCCTGCCCCGCGTCACCGTGCGGCTCGGCGCCCTCACCCGCGCCGAAGGGCGCTGGGTGCAGAAGGGCGTCGACGCCGCCATGCACGCCGAACTCTCCGAACTCGCCCGTAACCGGGCCTGCGCCGACGTCGTCCTGATCACCGGCGACGGCGACCTGCTGCCCGGCATGATGACCGCCAAGGAACACGGCGTGGCCGTCCACCTGTGGGCGCTCCAGGCCGCCGACGGCGACTTCAACCAGTCCGAGGACCTGGTCGGCGAGGCCGACGAGCGAAGAGTGCTCGACCGCGAGTGGATCGAGGGCTCCTTCAGCCTCCGGGAGAACGCCAGCGTCTTCCCCGCGCCCGGCGCCCGCCAGGAGATCGCCAAGATCCTCGCCGCCCCGCCCGTCGGCCCGCCCGTGGTGGCACCCGCCGCGGCGCCGGTCGTGGCGCCCCCGGCCGTCCAGCCGGCCGCCGTCGCCCCGGCCGCCGTGCCCGCTGCCGTCGGGGCCTCCGCCGTCGGGGCCGTCCCGGGCGCCGTCCCGGGCGCCGTACCAGGGGCGGTTCCAGGGGCGGTTCCAGCGGCGGGGCGGCCCCAGTCGGCCGCCGCGCTCAAGGTCGTCCCCACCCCCAAGGACCTCGCCGGGCGCACCCCCGCCGTCGCCTCGGCCGTCAACGGGCACGGCGGCACCGGACTCGCGAACGGCCACGGCGGCACCGGGCTCGTCAACGGGCACGGCGCCAACGGACAGGGCGCCAACGGGCTCCTGAACGGGCAGGCGAACGGGCACGGCACCAACGGACAGGCCGTCGGCTCGACGGGCGCCGCCGGACAGGCCGGCCCCGTCCTGCGCTGGTCCTCCGACCGCGGCTGGGTCGACCGCCCCGCCCCCGAACCCGCCGTCACCGCCGGCGACAGCCTCCCCACCCTCGCCCACCTCACCACCGCCGAACAGCGCTGGGCCGACCGCGAGGAGGACATCACCTCCATCGGCGGCGACGCCCACGAAGTCGGCCAGGTCTTCGCCCGCCGCTGGAGCGAACGGTTGGGCGACGTCGAACGGCTCACCGTGCTCTGGCCCGACTACCCCCGCATCCCGCACCGGGTCGACGGCGAACTCCTCCGCTACGCCGCCCGCTTCGGACTGCTCGCGCACAAGGACGACCAGATCGACGAACACGACCGCTACGCCATCCGGGCCGGATTCTGGAAGGAACTGGCGGTGCGGGTGCCCGGCGGATCGATGGTGGTCGTGGACGACTGACGGGCGCACGGCCCGGGTTGGACCCGGCGGGACCCGCCGGGCCGCGCGCCGGTTTTCGGTGATCAGGCCCCCTTGTCCGGTTCGCCCGTGCGAACGCGTAAAGTCTTCGGTCGTGAACGAGTCGGCAGGGCGAGCACCCCAGAACACCCCGCCGTGCGTCGCCGTGCGCGACCTCGTGAGGACCTATCGCACCGGGCGCGGAGCCGGCGCCACCGAGATCCGGGCCAACGACGGAATCAGCCTCACCGTCCGCCAGGGCGAGATCTTCGGACTGCTCGGACCCAACGGGGCCGGCAAGTCCACCCTCGTCCGCCAGCTCACCGGCCTGCTGCGGCCGGACTCCGGATCCGTCGAACTCCTCGGCCACGACATCGTCCGCCACCCCGAACGGGCCGCCCGGCTGCTCGGCTACCTCGGCCAGGAATCCAGCGCCCTCGACGAGCTGACCGTCGCGCTCGCCGCCGAGACCACCGGACGGCTGCGCGGCCTCACCCGGGCCCAGGCCCGCGCCGAAAGCGCCGACGTCCTCACCGAACTCGGGCTCGAACCCCTCGCCCAGCGGCCGCTCGCCAAGCTCTCCGGCGGTCAGCGCCGGCTCGCCTGCGTCGCCGCGGCCCTCGTCGGGGAACGGCCGCTGCTCGTCCTCGACGAACCCACCACCGGCATGGACCCCGTCGCCCGGCGGGCCGTCTGGACCGCCGTCGACCGGCGCCGCACCGAACGCGGCGCCACCGTCCTGCTGGTCACCCACAACGTCATCGAGGCCGAGACCGTGCTCGACCGGGTCGCCGTCATCGACGACGGGCAGGTCATCGCCTGCGACACCCCCGGCGGACTCAAGGCCCTCGTCGACGGCGACGTCCGGCTCGACCTGGTCTGGCGGGACGAGGCGCCGCTCGCCGTCCCCGCCGTCGCCGAACTCGCCGAACGGGCCGAACGCACCGGCCGCCGCTGGACCGTCCGCACCACCCCCGAACAGGCCCGCGAACTGGTCGCCGCCGTCACCACCGGCCCGGCCTTCGCCGCCCTCGACGACTTCACCCTCGCCACCCCGAGCCTTGAGGACGCCTACCTCAAGCTCGGGGGCCGCCACGGAGGACTGGCCAAGTGACGCTGCTCTCGGTGCCGCCGCAGGCCGCCGCCCCCGCGACCGGCGGCACCCCCGCCCCGCTCGCCCCCGCGGCCCGGCTGCTGCCCGCCCTCGCCGCCGTCTACCGGGCCCAGCTCGCCCGGGCCCGGGTGGCGCGGATCCCGCTGCTGTTCGTCGCCACCTTCCAGTCCGTCGGCATCCTCGTGATGATGCGGGGCGTGGTGGACGCCGGGCAGACCTCGGCCGCGCGGTCCGTGGTCGCCGGGTCCAGCGTGCTGGTGGTGGCGTTCGTCGCCCTCAACCTGCTCGCCCAGTACTTCGGGAAGCTGCGGGCCACCGGCGGACTCGACCACTACGCGACGCTGCCCGTACCCGCCGCCTCCGTGGTGCTCGGCGCGGCCGGCGCCTACGCCTCGTTCACGCTGCCCGGGACGGTCCTCACCGCGGCCTTCGGCGCCGTGATGTTCGGGCTGCCGCTCGGGCAGCTGTGGGTGCTGCTGGCCGTCGTCCCGCTCGCCGGAGCCGCCCTGTCCGGGCTCGGGGCCGCCTGCGGGCTGCTCGCGCCCCGCCAGGAGATCGCCACCATGCTCGGGCAACTCGGCATGTCGGCGGCCCTGCTGCTCGGCGTGCTGCCCGTCGACCACCTCCCGCAGCCCGTCCTGTGGTTGCGTGACCTGCTGCCCTCCACGTACGGCGTCGAGGCCTTCGCCCGGACCTTCGAACCCGACCCGGACTGGGCGCTGATCGCGGGCGACCTCGCCGTCTGCGCGGGCGTCGGCGTGGTGTCGCTGGCGATCGCCACCTGGGCCTACCGGCGGGCCGTCTCCCGGTAGGGGGTGTCCCGGCGTGTCCCGGGGGCCGGCTCCGGGAGGTGCGGGGCTCGGACTCCGCGCGGTGCGGGGGCCGGCTCCGCGAGGTGCGGGGTTCAGGTTCCGCCAGGTACGGGCGACGGCTCGTCCCGGCCGCGATCGTGAAACGATGGGGTCCGTGACCGTACCGAACACGCCTCCGGACCCCACCCGCGCCGCCGCGGACGCGGTGCCGGACATCACCCCCGATCCGTACGCGCCGCCGCCCGCCCCCGACGCCGGGACCCCGCCGCCGGACGGCCTCGCGGTCGCGCAGTCGCCGGGCCCCACGCTCAAGGAGCGGCTGCTGCCCGAGCTGCGGCTCGGCGCGGGCACGGTACTGGCCTGCATCGTGGTCGGACTGGTGATGGCGGGGCTGTGGGTCTGGCTCGCGCCCAAGGTGCCGCTGGTCGTCGACGGCGACCGCATCCTCTACGCCGACCCCGAGGGCGAACAGCGGGCGGGGGCCGACGCGGTCTTCGCCCTGATCGCGCTCGGCGCCGGCCTCCTGACCGCGCTCGGGGCCTTCCTGGCCACCCGGCAGCGCGGCGGCGGCATCGCGGTCGCGCTCGGACTGGTGGTCGGCGGACTTCTCGGCTCGGTCGGCGCCTGGCGGCTCGGGCGGTGGCTCGGCCCCAGCAACGACCTGATCGCCGAAGCCCGGCGGGTCGGCAACGGCGGGCACTTCGACGCGAGCATCGACCTCGGCGCGCTGGGGGCGCTGCTGGTGTGGCCGATGGCGGCGATGGTGGTGCTGCTGGCGCTGTCGGCGGCGTTCGGCAAGCGCGAGGAGGACCCGCCGCCGTACTGGGCCGGGCCGTACGGGGTGGCCGCGCCGCAGGCCCCTGCGGACGGCGCGGCGCGGCCGCAGGACGCCGTGCGGGCGGACGACGGTGCTCGGCCGGACGGCGCTGCGCGGCCGAACGACGGTGCTCGGCCGGAGGACGCCGCGCGGCCGGGGGAGCGCGGGCAGGGCTGACCGCGTGGGCCCGGGCCCATCTGCGGGTGGGCCCGTCGGCCGGGGTCAGCGGGGGGGGGCAGGGGGGCAGCGGGGGTCAGCCGGGGTCAGCGGGCGATCGGTGCGGTGCGGGCACCGGTCAGGGTGACCAGGTCGGCCGGGGCGAGTTCGACCTCCAGGCCGCGGCGCCCGCCGGAGACGTAGACGGTGGGGTGGGTGAGCGCGCTGGCGTCGACCACGGTCCGCAGCGGGCGGCGCTGGCCGAGCGGGGAGATGCCGCCGAGGACGTAGCCACTGCTGCGCTCGGCGGCGGCCGGGTCGGCCATGGCGGCGCGCTTGCCGCCGACGGCGGCGGCGAGGGCCTTGAGGTCGAGCTGCCCGGCGACCGGGACCACGCCGACGGTGAGCACGCCGTCCACGTCGGCGACCAGGGTCTTGAAGACCCGCTCGGCGGCGACGCCCAGGACCTCGGCGGCCTCGCCGCCGTAGGAGGCGGCGGCCGGGTCGTGCTCGTAGGCGTGCACGGTGAACGGGACGGCGGCGGTCTCCAGGGCGACGGTGGCGGGGGTGCCCTGCCCGCCCTTCTTCGGCTTCTTCGCCATGTGGGGCTCCTTCTTCGCCGTGCGGGTTCCCCCGGACTTACGTGCGGGTGTCCCGGATTACGTGCGGGTTTTCCGGATCAGTTGGGGCTGAACGACTGGCGGGTGAGGTCGACGGCGGGCAGCGACGGCAGCCAGCTGAGCACGGAGCTCTCGCGGCGCAGCAGGTCGAGTTCGGTGCGCAGCCGCTGGGCGGTGTCGGGGCAGGCCAGCAGCTGCTGCTTGACCGGGGTCTCGAACACCGAGGCGGCGGCGACCAGGTAGGAGAGCACCTGCGGGTCGTCCGGGAGCTCCTGGCGCCCGACGGTGCTGGCCTCGCGGGCCCCGGCGAGGCGCTTCTGGTAGACCCGGAAGGCCCGCTCGACCTCGGCGGCGAGGGCGCCGGAGCCTTCGCCGGGCTGTTCCTCGACGAGTTCGGCCTCGCCGGTCAGGTACGGGCCGGAGACGTCCGCCGAGCGGAGCCGGAACCGGGTGGTGCCGGTGACCAGCAGCTCGTAGCGGCCGTCCGGCTGCTCCTGGACGGAGGCGACGTCGGCGACGCAGCCGATGTGGAACATCGCCTCCAGCGGGTCCCCGGTGGCGGTGCCGAGGCCGTCGAGCGGCCCGGCCGGGCCCTCCTCGGGGCGGACCGGGGCGACCTCGCGGCCGTCCTTGATGGCGAGCACGCCGAAGCGGCGCGGCGTGTCGGCCGGTAGTTGGAGCAGGTCGGCGACGAGACGGCGGTAGCGCTCCTCGAAGACGTTCAGGGGCAGCACGAGGCCCGGGTAGAGCACGTTGTTCAGCGGGAAGAGCGGCAGCCGTTCTGTCACGGCGGACAGCGTAGTTCCCCGCGCGGTCGCGGCGCGTCGGGGTTGTGCCCGCGGGCGGGCCCGCCGGGTCGGTCAGCCCCGTTGCAGCATGCGGGTGGCGCCGGCCACGACGGTGGTGGCGAGCAGCCAGCCGACGATCACCAGCCCGGCGGTGACGTACTGGCTGAGGCCCCCGGGGTTCCAGCCCTGCTGGCCGAGCTCGACGACCGGGACCAGCTGGCTGAGCGTGTACAGCACCGGGTTCCAGTGCGGGTGCTCGTCGGCCTTCAGCGGCTCCAGCGGGTGGGTGGCGAACCAGATGCTGCCCAGCGCCCAGGCGAGCAGCAGCCACAGGCCGGCCCGGCCGGGGCGGTAGCCGTAGCCGACGGTGGCGTCCTGGACCCGGCCCCAGATCCGGGCGGGCAGCGGGAGGGTCCGGTGGCGGCGGCGCTGCTTGGCGTACAGCACCTCGCGGGCGTCGTCGTCGGCGCCGTCGCGGCGCAGGGCGGCGGCGAGCTGCTCGTAGGACTCGGGCTGGAAGTCCACCGAGGAGCCCTCCAGCCAGGCGATCCGCTGCTGGACGCTGAAGGGGCCGACCGGGCGCAGCACCTCGTAGACGAAGCCGGTCAGGCCCAGGTGGCGCCCGCGCGGCCAGGCGTCCGGGGTGTCGACGAGGTTGCCGACCCGGGCGCGGGAGAGCGAGACGGTGCCGGTGGGGCGGATCCGGCAGGTGAACCGCAGCTCGGGGGTGTGGATGCGGCGCAGCGAGAGCTCGTCGTCACCCTCCAGGTGGAACTCGCCGGAGATCAGGCAGGCGCTCTCGAAGCGGGCGTCGGAGAGCCGGACCCGGCCGTAGGCGCGGAACGGGGTGCTGGGGGCGCCGGGCGGCGGGTTCTGGCCGTAGCCGGAGCCGTAGTAGCTGCGGGAGCCGAACCAGCCGCCGTCGGCGGAGCTGGTCAGGTAGAGGGTGTGGCCGACGGTGAGCCGGACGGCGTTGAGGCAGGTGCGGTTCTGCGGGACGGCGCGCAGCTGGGCGCCGCGCAGCGACAGCCGCCCGCCTATCCGGGCCGTGCGCAGGCTCAACTCGCCCTCCACGTCCACGCGTTCGGCCTCGAAGTCCTGGTGGACGGCCAGGCCGTCGGCGGACAGCGCGCGGCCGTAGCGGTCGCCGCCCAGGACGGTCTGGTTGAGCAGCAGGTCGGTGCCGACCTTGGCGTCGGTGAGCCGTACGCCCTCGGGTATCCGGCAGCGGGCCAGGTGGAGGTCGCCGGTGGTGGTGAGCCGGGAGGCCTCCAGGCGGGGGATCAGGCAGGTGACGAAGCGCAGCGTCGAGGCCGAGGCCTCCGAGATGAGGATCTTGCGCTCGAAACGGCACTCGCGGAGTTCGACGTAGTGGCCGATGGCGCCGCCGGCCAGGTTGAGCGCGCCGGTGACCAGCACGCCGTTGAGCCGCAGCGAGGCGACCCGCCCGGTGGCGGCGGCCGGGCCGGCCAGCAGCAGATGGGCGAGCACCCTGGCCCGGACGGTGCGCCCGGGGCCCCAGACGGCGTCCCCGAAGGGGTCGTCGGTGGCGGCGTCGCCACTCCGCCGGTCGAAGACGTTGCCGCGACGGAAGGCCTCCCAGAGCTCACGCTCCGTGTCGGTCCAGCCCTCCGGGGCGTGCTCCAGCATGGTTTTCCCCGTCCCCCCGGTCGTCTCGCCTTTCGTATCACGGACTGAAATGCGGGGCCAGGGGTTCCGGCCACTCCTTACACTGGGTGGCGTGATCTCTCGAATCGACCTCCGCGGCTCGCTGGACGACCCGCGTGACCTGCTGCCCCGTGCCGAGTTCGACGTGGCGGCCGCCCTGGAGAAGGTGCGGCCGATCGCCGAGGACGTACGCCATCGCGGGGTCGCGGCCGTGATCGAGATCACCGAGCGCTTCGACGGCGTCCGGCTGGAGTCGACCCGCGTCCCGGCCGAGCAACTGGCCGAGGCCCTGGAGACGCTGGACCCGAAGGTGCGGGCCGCGCTGGAGGAGTCGATCCGCCGGGCCCGCGCCGTGCACGCCGACCAGCGCCGCACCGAGCACACCACCCGGGTGGTGCCGGGCGGCACCGTCACCCAGCGCTGGGTGCCCGTGGAGCGCGTCGGCCTCTACGTGCCGGGCGGGCTGGCGGTCTACCCGTCCTCCGTGGTGATGAACGTGGTGCCGGCCCAGGAGGCGGGCGTCCAGGGCATCGCGGTGACGTCCCCGCCGCAGAAGGAGTTCGACGGCCGCGTCCACCCGACCATCCTGGCGGCCTGCGCGCTGCTCGGCGTGGACGAGGTGTACTCCGTCGGCGGCGCCCAGGCCGTGGCGATGTTCGCGCTGGGCACCGAGGAGTGCGCGCCGGTCAACATGGTCACCGGCCCCGGCAACATCTACGTGGCCGCCGCCAAGCGCCTGTTCGCCGGCCGGATCGGCATCGACTCGGAGGCAGGCCCGACCGAGATCGCCGTCCTCGCCGACGACAGCGCGCTGCCGTCCGACGTGGCCGCCGACCTGATCAGCCAGGCCGAGCACGGACCGACCTCCGGCTCGGTGCTCGTCACCGACTCGCCGGCGCTGGCCGACGCGGTCGAGGCGGAACTCGCCGTCCAGGTCGCCAGGACCAAGCACAGCGAGCGGGTCGCCGAGGCACTGGGCGGCCGGCAGTCCGGGATCATCCTGGTCGACGACCTGGAGCAGGGCCTCGCCGTGGTCAACGCCTACGCGGCCGAGCACCTGGAGATCCAGACCCGGGACCCGCACGCGGCGGCCGCCAAGGTCGTCAACGCGGGCGCCGTCTTCATCGGCCGCTGGACGCCGGTCTCGCTGGGCGACTACGCGGCCGGCTCCAACCACGTGCTGCCCACCGGCGGCTGCGCCTGCCACTCGTCCGGCCTGTCCGTGCAGACCTTCCTGCGCGGCGTCCAGGTCGTCGAGTACGACCGGGACGCGCTCGCGGACGTCGCCGCGCACGTGGTCAACCTCGCCAACGCGGAGGACCTGCCCGGGCACGGCGACGCGATCAAGGCGCGCTTCGACTGGACGGTGCCGGGATCGTGACTCCTGTGACTCCTGTTACTTCTGAGGTGGGTGCGACGCGGGTGACTCGGATCGACGACCTCCCCATCCGCGACGAGCTGCGCGGCCAGTCCCCGTACGGCGCGCCGCAGCTGGACGTGCCCGTCCAGCTGAACACCAACGAGAACCCGTACCCGCTCCCCGAGGAGCTGGTCGCCCGGATCGCCGAGCGCGTCGCCGGGGCCGCCCGCAACCTCAACCGCTACCCCGACCGGGACGCCGTCGAACTGCGCGAAGGCCTCGCCGCGTACCTCGGCCGGACCACCGGCTTCGCCGTCACCCGGCAGCAGGTCTGGGCCGCCAACGGCTCCAACGAGGTGCTCCAGCAGCTGCTGCAGACCTTCGGCGGCCCCGGCCGCAGCGCGCTCGGCTTCGAGCCCTCCTACTCGATGCACGCGCTGATCTCCCGGGGCACCGGCACCGAGTGGATCTCCGGCCCGCGCAACGACGACTTCACCATCGACCTGGACGCCGCCCTCGGCGCGATCGCCGAGCACCGGCCGAACGTGGTCTTCATCTGCTCGCCGAACAACCCGACCGGCACCGCCGTCGCCGCCGACACCGTGCTGCGGCTGTACGAGGCCGCGCAGGCCGCCGGGCCCAGCCTGGTCGTCGTCGACGAGGCCTACGTCGAGTTCTCGCACCGGGTCTCGCTGCTGCCGCTCATCGAGGGCCGCCCCAACCTGGTGGTCTCCCGCACCATGTCCAAGGCCTTCGGCGCGGCCGGGCTGCGCCTGGGCTACCTGGCCGCCGACCCGGCCGTGGTGGACGCGGTGCAGCTGGTCCGCCTGCCGTACCACCTGTCGTCCGTCACCCAGGCCACCGCGCTGGCCTGCCTGGAGCACACCGACACCCTGCTCGGGTACGTCGGCCGGCTCAAGGAGGAGCGCGACCGGCTGGTCGACGCGCTGCGCGGGCTCGGCCTGGAGGTCACCGACTCGGACGCCAACTTCGTCCAGTTCGGCCGCTTCGCCGACACCCACGCCGTCTGGCAGGCCATCCTCGACCAGGGCGTCCTGGTCCGTGACAACGGCGTCCCCGGGTGGCTGCGCGTCACCGCCGGCACGCCCGCAGAGAACGACGCCTTCCTGGACGCCGTTCGAACAGTGATCAAGGAGCTGTAACCCGTATGTCCCGCATCGGACGCGTCGAACGCACCACCAAGGAGACCGCGGTCCTGGTCGAGATCGACCTCGACGGCACCGGGAAGACCGACATCTCCACGGGCGTCGGGTTCTACGACCACATGCTCGACCAGCTCGGCCGCCACGGTCTCTTCGACCTCACCGTCAAGACCGACGGCGACCTGCACATCGACACCCACCACACCATCGAGGACACCGCCCTCGCGCTCGGCGCCGCCTTCAAGCAGGCGCTCGGCGACAAGGTCGGCATCTACCGCTTCGGCAACTGCACGGTGCCGCTGGACGAATCGCTCGCCCAGGTCACCGTGGACCTCTCCGGCCGGCCGTACCTGGTGCACACCGAGCCCGAGCACATGGCGCCGATGATCGGCTCGTACGACACCACGATGACCCGGCACATCCTGGAGTCCTTCGTGGCCCAGGCGCAGGTCGCCCTGCACGTCCACGTGCCGTACGGGCGCAACGCCCACCACATCGTGGAATGCCAGTTCAAGGCGCTGGCCCGAGCCCTGCGCTACGCCGCCGAGCGCGACCCGCGCGCGGCCGGAATCCTCCCCTCGACCAAGGGTGCACTGTGAGCAAGGCGGCCCTCGCCCTCATCTTCGTCGGCCTCTTCCTGGCCGGCGGCGTGATCTCGTTCTGGAAGCAGAAGCTGCCCAAGGGCGTCATCCTGGTGCTCGCGTTCGGCTCGGTCATGTGCCTGGCCTCCGGCATCATGCGTCTGTAGACCCGCAGTAGAGAGACTGGACACCTGAACATGGGCAAGAACGTCGTCGTCCTCGACTACGGGTCGGGCAACCTCCGCTCCGCGCAGCGCGCGCTCGAACGGACCGGGGCGGACGTCACCGTCACCTCCGACTACGACACCGCGATGAACGCGGACGGCCTGCTCGTCCCCGGCGTCGGCGCCTTCGAGGCCTGCATGCGCGGCCTGAAGTCCGTCCGGGGCGACTGGATCATCGGCCGCCGGCTCGCCGGGGGCCGCCCCGTCATGGGCATCTGCGTCGGCATGCAGATCCTCTTCGAGAAGGGGGTCGAGCACGGCGTGGAGACGGCCGGCTGCGACGAGTGGCCCGGCGTCGTCGAGCCGCTGGACGCCCCCGTCATCCCGCACATGGGCTGGAACACCGTGGACGTGCCCGAGGGCAGCCGGATGTTCGCCGGCCTCGACCCGCAGAGCCGCTTCTACTTCGTGCACTCCTACGGCGTGCGGCACTGGGAGCTGGAGACCCACAGCGCACGGATCCACGCCCCGCTCGTCACCTGGGCCACCCACGGGCAGCCCTTCGTCGCCGCCATCGAGAACGGCCCGCTCTGGGCCACCCAGTTCCACCCTGAGAAGTCCGGCGACGCCGGCGCCGCCCTCCTGACCAACTGGGTCAACACCCTCTGAGCTTGGAAGAGTTGTGACTATGAGCCGCCTCGAACTGCTTCCCGCCGTCGACGTCCGGGACGGCCAGGCCGTCCGCCTGGTCAAGGGCGCGTCCGGCACCGAGACCTCCTTCGGTGAACCCCTCGCCGCCGCCCTCGCCTGGCAGAACGCCGGCGCCGAGTGGCTGCACCTGGTCGACCTCGACGCCGCCTTCGGCACCGGCACCAACTACGAGCTGCTGCGCGAGGTCACCGGCCGCCTCGACATCAAGGTCGAGCTGTCCGGCGGCATCCGCGACGACGAGTCGCTCGCCAACGCGCTCGCCACCGGCTGCACCCGGGTCAACCTCGGCACCGCCGCCCTGGAAGCCCCCGAGTGGGTCGCCAAGGCCATCGCCGAGCACGGCGACAAGATCGCCGTCGGCCTGGACGTCGTCGGCACCACCCTGCGCGGCCGCGGCTGGACCCGCGACGGCGGCCAGCTCTTCGAGGTGCTGGAGCGGCTCAACCAGGAGGGCTGCGCCCGCTACGTCGTCACCGACGTCAACCGGGACGGCACCCTGACCGGCCCCAACCTGCAACTGCTGCGCGACGTCTGCGCCGCCACCGACCGCCCCGTCGTCGCCTCCGGCGGCGTCTCCTCGCTCGACGACCTGCGCGCCATCGCCGGCCTGGTCGGTGCGGGTGTCGAGGGCGCCATCGTGGGCAAGGCACTCTACGAGCAGAAGTTCACCCTCGAAGAGGCCCTGGAGGCGGTTTCAGGATGACGGAACGTCGGATCGTGCGTGGCAGGGTCGGCGGATTCTCCCCCTGGGAGGACCAGTTCGGCTACTCGCGGGCGGTCGCCGCGGGAGACCACGTGCACGTGGCCGGCTCCACCGCCTGGGTGAACGGCCGGATCGAGCACGAGGGCGACCCCTACCGGCAGACCCTCGCCGCGTTCGGCGTCGGCCTCAGCGCCCTCGCCGCGTACGGTCTGACGGCGGACGACGTGGTCCGCACCCGGATGTACATCACCCACGCCCGCGACGCCGACGAGGTGGGCCGCGCCCACCACCAACTCTTCGACGCCGCCCGCCCGGCGGCCACCATGGTGGTGGTCGACGGGCTGATCGACTCCCGGATGATGGTCGAGGTCGAGCTCGACGCCTATCGTGCCGGGCTGGCAAAGACCCTGGAAGGCAACCAGCCGTGACCCTCGCCGTACGTGTCATCCCCTGCCTGGACGTCGACGCCGGGCGGGTGGTCAAGGGCGTCAACTTCCAGAACCTGCGCGACGCCGGCGACCCGGTCGAGATGGCCAAGCTCTACGATGCCGAGGGCGCCGACGAGTTGACCTTCCTCGACATCACCGCCTCCTCCGGCGACCGGGAAACCACCTACGACGTGGTCCGCCGCACCGCCGAACAGGTCTTCATCCCGCTCACCGTCGGCGGCGGAATCCGCGCCGTCGAGGATGTCGACAAGCTGCTGCGGGCCGGCGCCGACAAGGTCGGCGTCAACACCGCCGCCATCGCCCGGCCGGAACTGGTCCGCGAGATCGCCCAGCGGTTCGGGCGGCAGGTCCTGGTGCTGTCCGTGGACGCCCGGCGCTGCCCTCCCGGCACCGAGACCGCGTCCGGCTACGAGGTCACCACCCACGGCGGGCGCAAGGGCACCGGCCTCGACGCCGTCGAATGGGCCGGGCGCGCGGCCGAACTCGGCGCCGGCGAGATCCTGCTCAACTCGATGGACGCCGACGGCACCAAGGACGGGTACGACCTGGAGATGATCCGGGCCGTCCGCAAGGCCGTCTCCGTGCCCGTCATCGCCTCCGGCGGCGCCGGCAAGCTCGCCGACTTCGCGCCGGCCGTCGAGGCGGGTGCGGACGCGGTGCTCGCCGCGAGCGTCTTCCACTTCGGGGACCTGCGGATCGGGCAGGTCAAGGACGCGCTGCGGGAGGCCGGGCACCCGGTGCGGTGACCGTCCGTACTACCGCGAGAGGGCCCGCTGCGCACCGGCGCAGCGGGCCCTCTCGCGTGCTCAGGACTGTTCGCGGGGTTCGCCCTTGATCAGCGCGAACGGCGTGCCGTGCGGGTCCACGATCCAGGCGATCCGGCCGACGTTCGGCACGTCCTCGGGCCCCATCACCACCGTGCCGCCGGCCGCCTTAGCCTTCGCGATCAGCGCGTCCACGTCGCCGGCGGCGAAGTACGGCGTCCAGGCGGAGGGCTCCTGCGGGGACATGGTCGGGGCGATGCCGCCGAAGGCCGTGGCCTGCTGGTCGCCCTCGGAGGTCGAGATCACCCGGTAGTCCATGCCCGGAGCCGGCTCGAACTTCTCCACCCGCCAGCCGAACAGCGCCTGGTAGAAGCCGAACCCGGCGCTCTGGTCCGAAGTGTGCAGCTCGGACCAGACCAGCGCGCCGTCCTCCGACACCACGTCCAGGCCGGTGGTCGTGCCCGGCTGCCAGACCGCGAACCTGGCCCCCTGCGGGTCGGCGAACTGGGCGAACCACCCCTCGCCCATGACGTCCATCGGCGGGACCAGGACCGAACCGCCCGCCTGCTCGGCGGCCTGCGCGGTGGCGTTCACGTCGGCCGTACGGAAGTACGTCGTCCAGGTCGGCTGGTCACCCTTGTCGAGCGGGCCGACGGCGCCGACCGTCCTGCCGCCCAACTGGAAGAAGCCGTAGCCGCCCGCCTCCGGGCCGCCGGACCGGAACGTCCAGCCGAAGACCTTGCCGTAGAACTCGGCCGTGGCGGGGATGTCCGGGCTGCCGAGGTCGATCCAGCAGGGCGCGCCGGCCGGAAAGTCGGTGGTGAGCATGAGGTGGTGCCCCTTCGACGGAAGACGTGACCAGGCCGGTTCCGTCGGGCGCGCGCACGCACCCACCCCGGCCCTCTGCGAGTCTGCACCCGCCCACTGACATCCGCAGCCGGGGAGCGCGGCCGGGAGACCTCAGCCACGCCCCCGGAAACGGGCCCACAGCTGAGCTGCCCGGTTCAGCCGATCGGTCCACGGGTCCGGATCGTCTCCGGCGATCTCGGCCCACATCCGGGCCTGAGCCTGCGCGAAGACGTCCACCACCGCCGGATCGCCGCCCTGCCAGGCCGGGACCCTGGCAGCCCACGCTTCCGCCCCAGCCGGGCTGTGGCCGCCCGCAGCGATCAACCAGATCACCCACAGGGCCGGGTCGATCCAGGGCGCTCCCCGGGTGGCCCACGCCCAGTCGACCAGCAGCGCATGGTCTTCGCGGATCAGGACGTTCTCGTTGTTCAGGTCCGTGTGCAGCAGATAGCCGCCGGCGAGGCGGGACAGCACCTCGGGATCGTCCACGTAGGCGGCCCATCGCTGCTCGGCCCGGCGTAGCTCGATCGGCGGACACGGGACGCGGCCGAGTCGGCTGAGGACGTCGACCATCAGCTCCAAGTCCCCGGTTTCCCGGTAGTCGGCGTGGCGGGCTTCGACGTGCTCGAACGCGACAAGGCTCCAGCCGTCGACGTCGAGGTGCCAGGGGACGGTGGGGGCGAGGCCTTCCACGTAGGGGTTGACCTCCCTCTCACGTCGCTGTGTCCACACGCGTGGGTGACTCAGCCGCATCCCCTTGACGAAGACAGCGCCCCTGGCGGTGCTGAGCTTGGCGGCGATCTCCGAGTTGAAACCGGCCGAGACGGTCTGCGCGGCAAGGACCGGCGTCCCGAGGCAGGCGGCGACGGCCCGGTGCACGGAGTCGGGCAGGTCTGCCCAGTGAATGCGGGTGGTGGTCACGGCCCACAGGTTCCCAGCTCCAGCCCGCAGGCCGACGGCACCGCAGCCGTCGGCCTCCGGGGTTGCGCCCTACCGGTACGGGTTGTCGTCGTTGCACCCGGGGAGGGCGTCCGCGCCGAAGTCCTCCATGTCGTCGATGAACCCCAGCGCCCTCCAGCCGGCCCGGTCGCAGTACAACGAAGCTTTTGAGGAACGGACTTGCGATCAGGCTGTGCACTTTTCCTCCTTGACCGTCAGGTGCCTGAGTGGCGCAGCTGGGACTCGGCAGCCGACACGGTGTAGAAGCGCCTGATCCGGTCCGAGGAACCCGGAGCGCGCACGTACTCGTGCTGTTCGCGGTCGTAGATCCCCCAGCACTCCAGCAGGAAGAAGTGGGGGCTTCGGGAGTCGATCAGGCGGATCTCGTAACGAGACGAGGCGGAAGGAGCGGTCATCGCGACTTCCGTCCGGGCATGAACATGAGCCGGAAGGACTGGTACGGCGAGCCGCGAGTCCCCCGTCGCGAGTTGGTCGGGCGCCGCCTCGAACCAGACCACCTTGCCCTCCTCCGCCGGGTACCAGCCCCAGGAGTAGGCCAGCGCCTCCACCAGGAGCAGGCCACGGCCGCCGGTGGCCATGTCGTCCGCCGCGCTCCTCACCGGCGGCTGCGGACTCCTGTCCGCGACCTCGACCCGGAGGCGGACTCCGGTCCACCGGACCGTGACGCGGCAGCGCTTTCCGGTGTGCTCAACGGCGTTGGCCAGCAACTCGTCGGCGCACAACTCCACGTCCCGCAGCGACTTCTCGGAGAGGAGTTCCGGCCAGGACCGAGCCACATGCACCACCCACAGTCGGGCGAATTTCACCGCAGCCGTGGTCGGTTGCACCTCTTGGGACTTCGGCATCGGGAGTACAGCGCAGTCGTCGGTGTTCATCAGCCCTCCCGGACTGGGGCGTTGATCGGCGCGGCGATGAGCAACCGCACGGTGGTTCGACCTTCGGAGCGACAGGACTCAATGGCCCTGGCAGGCTCGAATCCAGTGAACCGGCCCAACAACACGATCGGTATGCCTGTCGACACGTAGAGTGGTTTACGCGGTTTACAGCTCGACCTCAGGGGATCGATCGTGGCCACACGCAGGGAACCCAATCACCGCCTCAGGGAGACGATTTCAGCGGGCGGATGGACCTATGAGGCGTTAGCCCGTGCTGTGCGGTGCATCGGTGCGGAGAACGGAGAGATGCTCCTCACCAACAAGTCCGCCGTGGCCCACTGGATCAACGGCGCGCAGCCGTCCGGGCAAGTCAGTCATTACATCGCAGAGGCGCTCTCCCGCCGGTCCGGGCGCCGGGTCACCCTTGCCGAACTCGACTTCGCCACCCCGGAAGAGTCCTTGGCGGTGAGTAGTGATCCGGTCGAGGCGGTTGCCAATCTCGGCCGTGCAGATGTCGAGCGCCGCACCTTTCTGGCTGTCGCTGCATTCACAACTGCCGGTGTAGCCATGCCGCTGCTCTACGATCCTGAGCCCATCTCGCGTCTGATGAGGGCCCGGACCGGCTTGGCTCGCATCGGTGTTGAAGAAGTTGAGGTCGTTCGGCAGATCACTGCCGCGTTCAGCGCGGCAGACGAACGACTCGGCGGCGGGCATGGGCTGACCACCGTGACCGCCTACCTGGCCGACACGGCAGCCCCGATGCTCAACGGCCGCTTCCCCAACGAAAGTGTGCGGCGGCACGCCTTCGGAGCCGTGGCCGAACTTGCCTACCTTGCTGGATGGAAACACCACGACCTCGGCCAAGAAGGCGCCGCCCAGCGTTACTACCAGGTCGGTTACCAACTCGCTGTGGAGTCGGATCCGCATGGTCACGCCGGATGGATGATGCGCACCCTGGCCCATCAGGCGCTCAGTCTCAAGCAGCCCCACCACTGTGCGGCGCTGATCGAGAATGCACTCGCTCGGAGCGTTGGTCGGGTGGATGGAAAGACCGAGGCGCTTCTTCACATCACTCACGCTCGTGCTTTCGCCGCCACCCGGGACAAACCCGCTGCAGCCAAGGCACTCCTCGCCGCAGAGAACGCCCTCGTCCGAGACGGCGACCCGCAGCCCAGTTTCTCATTCGTCAGCGGCCCTGCGGTCGGTACTGTCGCCAGCCACACTGCCCGAACCCTCACCGACCTCGGGGACCACGCAGGAACCGAACAGCAGCACCGTGCCGCGCTGATTCGTTGGGATGCCGAGAAGTACAAGCGGGTTCACGCCCTCACCTACGCAGACCTGGGTGACAGCTTGGCTGTTCAAGCCCGAGCGGACGAGGCGGTCGCAGCCTGGGGACGTGCGCTCGACCTCATGGCCGGCATGACCTCGGATCGGACGAGAAAGGCGATTTCCTCAATCCGCCCTTGCTTGGCGATCTACCGTAGACGTGGTGTTCCTGGAGCCGTAGATCTGGAACGCCGAACACGTGAGGTACTGACATGACAGCTGTAACGCAGGAAGGACTCGACCGAGTGGACCAGCCGACCGCCGATCAGACGACTGCTCTCAAGCCCGCCACGGAGTCGATGACCCTGCTGGTCGCCGCCGTCATCGTCCATGACCTTGAAGCTCAACGTGTCGTTCTTCTCCGGCGGGGGCCCAAGGCCAAGTTCGCGCAAGGCCTGTGGGATCTGCCGGTCGGCAAGAACGAACCAGGCGAGCCGATCACGGAGACGGCGGTTCGCGAGCTCAGGGAGGAGACCGGGCTCGTCGTCGCTCCTGAGGACTTGCAACTTGCCCACGTCATCCACGGTGCTCGCGGCGTCGAGGCTCCCAACGGCTTCCTGACTGTCGTTTTCGCGGCTCACCGGTGGTCCGGTGAGCTCGCGAACGGGGAACCTGCCAAGCACTCGGACGTTGCGTGGATCGGCGTCGGGGCTGTACCGGAGGAATTCGTCTCCACTACCAGGGAGGCCCTGATCAATTATCTGACCAATGGACCGAGCGTCTCTCTCGATTCGTGGCGGAGCCGATAGCCAGCGGGGAGTTTCCGACCTCCTCCCAATCCTCTTGGTCTTGGGTCGTCGAGCGCTGCCCCTCGGTATTCCGAGGGGCAGCGCATCATTTTTCTCTCTTTAAGGCAGAGGCAGGACGTGGCGGAGGGCTTCGAGGGCGTCCGGGGGGCCGTCGACGGTGAGGGTGGTGTGGGCGCCGCGGCCGTAGGTGAAGAGGATCAGTTCGCCCGGGTCGCCGGCGAGTTGGACGGTGGGGGAGCCGGTGGGGCCGACGGTGAGGGACTGGCCGTCGGGGCGGCGCAGGGTCAGCCGGACGGGGGAGCGGCGGCCGGCTTCCAGGCGGGCCAGCAGGGGCAGTCGGCGCCACAGGGCTTCGGCGCGGCCGGCGGGGACCGGGGCGGGGGTCCAGTCGTCGGCGGCCCGCAGGACGTCCTCGGCGTGCACGTAGTACTCGACGGTGTTCGCGGCCTCGTCGGCGCCGGGCAGGGCGAACGGGGAGAGCACCGGCGGGCCGGAGCGGAAGAGCTTCAGCAGCTCCTCGTACGGGCGCTCGGCGTACGCGGACTGCACCCGGCGGGCCCGGTCGGCGAGGGCGCCGATCAGGAGTCCGGCCGCCGCGTCCGGGCGGTGCTCGCGGACCACCAGGTGGGCGGCGAGGTCGCGGGTGGTCCACCCGGCGCAGAGGGTGGGGGCGTCCGGCCCGGCGGCGGCCAGGAGTGCGGCGAGGCGGTGGCGTTCGGCGAGGGCGTGGTTCGACATGGCGCCACGATAGAGGCTGTCAGCGCAGGTTGCCGGTGAGCTTGGGGCCGCCCTGCTTGTTGCCGGCGGTCAGGGTGCAGGTGTAGTCCCGCCAGCCCTGCTGGTAGTTGGCCTGGGCAGGGCCGAACTGGCGGCCGTAGTACGTCTTCCCGTCGTTCTGGCGGGCCTTGGCGGCGGCCTCGGCCTCCTTGCAGCCCTCGCGCATGGCGAGCGCGATCGGGATCTCGCCGGTCAGGCCGTCGGCCAGTTTCAGGTCGGCGATCACCTGGCCGTCGTGCTCGCCGGTGCAGGGGCGCTCCTCAGCCTTGGTGATCACCGGGCTGAGCTGCGGGTGGTCGAAGCAGGCGCCGACCGGGAAGAAGGCGTACGGCGGGGTCCTGGTCGGGGTGGGTGTCGGCGTGGGCGTCGGGGTCGGGGTCGGGGTGGCCGTGGGGGTCGGCGGGGGCGGCGCGGCGGCGGGCTTGCGCTCCTCCGGCCAGAGCAGGACGGTGGCCACCACCGCGAGCAGCACGGCCAGGACGGCCACGACGGCGAGGACCAGGCCCCGGGACGGGCGGGAGTCGGCGGCTGCGGGCGGCTGCTGCTCGGAGGTCATGGCCATGAGGATGGCCCACGCGGGGCCCGCCCGGCAGGCGGTTGGCCGAAATCACCCCTTTACGGCGATGTTCGGGGTGGGGCCGGAGAGGCTCCCCGGCGGCGCGGATCCGGTCCAGCGGTTGTGCCTGCACCGGGTAGGGCCCACCGCACAAGGCACAAGGCACAGGGCACAGGGCACAGGGCGCATCCGGGGCGGCGGGCCGGACTGCAACAATGGCCCCATGTCCACCACACCCGCCACCCCCGGCACCACCGCCCTGGCCCCCGAGATCGCCGCGCGCCTCAAGCGCACCGAGGACGGCCTGCTCCCGGCGATCGCGCAGCAGTACGACACCGGCGAGGTGCTGATGCTGGGCTGGATGGACGACGAGGCGCTGCACCGCACGCTCACCACCGGCCGCTGCACCTACTGGAGCCGCAGCCGCCGCGAGTACTGGGTGAAGGGCGACACCTCCGGCCACGCCCAGGCGGTCAAGTCGGTGGCGCTGGACTGCGACGGCGACACCCTGCTGGTGAAGGTCGACCAGACCGGTGCCGCCTGCCACACCGGCGACCGCACCTGCTTCGACGCCGACGTGCTCCCGCTCGCCTGACCCCTCCGCCCACTCCTCCTGCCGGAACTCCAGAAGGTGCCGCTCGCCATGGATCTCGAAGCCTTCCGCAAGCTCGCCGTCGACACCCGGGTCATCCCGGTCACCCGCAGGCTCCTCGCGGACGGTCTCACCCCGATCGGCCTGTACCGCAGCCTCGCCGAGGAGCGGCCCGGCACCTTCCTGCTGGAGTCCGCCGAGCAGGGCCGCAGCTGGTCGCGCTACTCCTTCGTCGGCGTCCGCAGCGCCGCCGTCCTCACCGTCGGGGAGGACGGCGAGGCCCGCTGGCTGGGCACCCCGCCGGTCGGCATCCCGACCGGCGGCGACCCCTTGCAGGTGCTGCGCGCCGCGCTGGAGGCGCTGCACACCCCGCGCCGCGACGACGACGGCCTGCCGCCGCTCACCGGCGGCCTGGTCGGCTACCTGGGCTACGACGTCGTCCGCCGGCTGGAGAAGCTGCCCGACCTCAACCCGGACGACCTGCGGCTGCCCGAGCTGACCATGCTGCTCGCCACCGACCTCGCCGTGCTCGACCACGTCGACGGCACGGTGCTGCTGATCGCCAACGCCGTCAACCACAACGACCTCGCCAGCGGCGTGGACGAGGCCTACGCGGACGCGGTGGCCCGGCTGGACGCCATGGAGGCCGACCTGCTCAAGCCGGTCGACCCGGGCCTGGCCACCTTCACCCCGGCCGGGCCGGGCGAGGCCCGCTCCCCGTTCGGCGGCGCGCCGTACCGGGCGGCGGTGGAGGTGGTCAAGGAGCGGATCCGGGCCGGCGAGGCCTTCCAGGTCGTCCCTTCGCAGCGCTTCGAGGCGCCCTGCCCGGCCTCGGCGCTGGACGTCTACCGCGTGCTGCGCACCACCAACCCCAGCCCGTACATGTACCTGTTCCGCTTCCCGGGGCCGGACGGCACCGCCGAGGGCGGCTTCGACGTGGTCGGCTCCAGCCCGGAGGCGCTGGTCAAGGTGACCGGCGGCGAGGCGATGGTGCACCCGATCGCCGGGACGAGGCACCGCGGCGCCACCCCGCACGAGGACGCGGCGCTGGCCGCCGAGCTGCTCGCCGACCCCAAGGAGCGGGCCGAGCACCTGATGCTGGTCGACCTGGGCCGCAACGACCTGGGCCGGGTCTGCGAGCCGGGCAGCGTGGAGGTGGTCGACTTCATGCACATCGAGCGCTACAGCCACGTGATGCACATCGTCTCCACCGTCACCGGCCGGGTGGCGCCCGGACGGACCGCCTTCGACGTGCTGACCGCCTGCTTCCCGGCCGGTACCCTCTCCGGCGCGCCCAAGCCCCGCGCGATGCGGATCATCGAGGAGCTGGAGCCCACCCGCCGCGGCCTGTACGGCGGCTGCGTCGGCTACCTGGACTTCGCCGGGGACTCCGACACCGCGATCGCGATCCGCACCGCCGTGCTGCGCGACGGCACCGCCTTCGTGCAGGCCGGCGCGGGCGTGGTCGCGGACTCCGACCCGCACGGGGAGGACACCGAGTGCCGCAACAAGGCGGCCGCCGTGCTGCGGGCCGTCGCCACCGCCAATACGCTGCGGACGCCGGAACTGTCGTAAGTCGTCAGTGTCGTCAGTGTCGTCAGTCGTCGAGGGAGGCGGCCGGGATGTCCGAGGTGTCGCCCGACGAACTGCGGCGGGTGGTGGTGCTCGATGCGGCCGCCCAGATCGAGGACCAGTTGGGCGGGCACGGCCGGGTGCTGTCCGGCGCCGTGATCGACGCCCCGGCCGGGGCCCCCGACCTGATCCCCGACCTGACGGTGACCGCCCCGGGGGCGGAGCCCGACGGCCGGGGCCGGTACCCCCAGGGCGCCGTCGAGGCCGTCCTGGAGGTGGCCCGGTCGCACCTGGCCGCGGCGGCGCTGGCGTACGCGCGCAGCGGGATCCCGCTGTACGTGGTGGTCGACCCGGCGGCGGCGGCCTGCACCGTGCACACCGCGCCGTCCGTCGACGACGGGTACCGGGAGGCGGAGCGGGTGCCGTTCGGCAACGATCTCTTCCTGCCGCTCGCCGGGCGGACGCTGGTGCTGCGGACGGACGAGTTCCCGGCCGGGCCGCCCACCCCGGGTGCGGGGCCGGACGCCGGGCGGGGGATAGTGGACGGGTGAGCGCACCTGACCAGACCCCCGTACCCGCCCCGCCGGCCCCCGCGTCGGGCCGCCGGACGCTCGGCGTGATGCTCCTGCTGACCGTGCTGAGCGCCGTGCTGGTGCTGACCGCCGTCGGCCGGGTCTGGTCCGAGGGCCGGGCCGGCACCCTGGCGGTGTCCGTCTCCGGCGGCGCGATCTCCGAACTCCCGGGCGGGCTCGCCCTGGTGGGGCTCGCGGCGGCCGTCGCGGTGTTCGCGGTGCGCGGCGCGGGCCGGCTCGCGGTCGGCGCGCTGACCCTGCTGGCAGGCCTCGGCGCGGCCGCCGCCTCGGCCGCGGGCGCCGGGGACACCGCCGCGCTGGACGCCGAGGCGGCCCGCAAGCTGGCGCTGTCCGGCTCGGCGGCCACCGAGGTCGGCCACACCGGCTGGCCCTGGGTGGCGCTGGCCGGCGGGCTGCTGCTGGCCGTCGCCGGGCTGCTCACCCTCCGCTACGGCCGGAGCTGGCCGGCCATGGGCAGCCGCTACGAGGCGCCCACCCGCAAGGCCCCGGCGAAGAGCGACACCCCGGCCGACCTGTGGAAGGCGCTGGACCGGGGCGAGGACCCGACCACGGTCTGAGCGCGGGGTCTGGGCGCCGGCCTTGAGCGCCGGGCCCGGGCGGGCCCAGGCTTCGGGCCCCAGCGGGCCTCAGCAGCCCTCAAGGGGCCCCGGCGCCGGTGTGACGCGATAGACCCGCCACCCGCTTTGGGCCGCCGGTGTGTGGCCCGGCACAATGGAACCCGTCAACCCGCCGGCGGCCCCGCAGGCCCGGCCGGGCCCCGAGAGGCTAGGAGCACCACTCAGATGGCAGCAGCAGCACACGGTCACACCACCGCCGCCTGGACCGGCGTGACCATCACGTTCATCGGTTTCGGGATCGCGGGGGTCGCGATGATCCTCCCGTCGGTGATGCTGGTCTGGGCCGGCATCGCGGTCATCCTGGCCGGCGGTGTGGTCGGCAAGGCCATGTCGATGGCGGGCATGGGCCAGCAGCCGAGCGCCAACGTGTACGCCTCGCACGAGGAGCAGCGCGCGGCCCGGGCCGCCGTCGCCGCCTGACGACGGATTCCTCGCAGTAGATACGACTCGTAGCAGTACCGAACGGCGGGCGCGCCACGCCCGCCGTTTCGTTCTGTCCGGGCCCGGCCCGGGCAGAATCGGGGCGTGACCTCCGCCTCCACCACCTCCGCCCTGCCGCCCGTCCTGCGCCGGCTGGGGCCGCCGCTGGCCGCGCTGGCGGCGGTGGCCGTTCCCGCCGTCTACGTCGCCGCGGTGGACCCGAACACCCCCGGGCACTACCCCGACTGCCCCTTCCTGGCCGCCACCGGCTGGTGGTGCCCCGGCTGCGGGGGGCTGCGCTGCGTCCACGCGCTGGCCCACGGGGACTTCACCGGCGCCCTGCACGACAACGCCGCGGCCGTCCTGCTGTTCGGCGTCCTGGCGCTGCTGTGGCTGCGCTGGGGGGGGGGGAGGGGGGGGGGGGGGGGGGGGGGGGGGGGGGGGGCGGGGGGGGGGGGGGGGGGGGGGGGGGGGGGTGCTTAGGTTTTGTA